>DYTM01000281.1 GCA_020725985.1 Methanomassiliicoccus sp. | reverse complement strand
CCGGTCCGTCTTGTTGCTGAATATCTTCACGAGGCCCAGGGCGAGGGGGAGGGAAAGAAGGAGGAGGGCGTATGAGATGTGATTCAGCGCCAGCAGTACGGAGATAGCGTAGACGGCAAGGATGAGGGCGATGACGATTCTAACGGCATTCTCAAGGCCGAATCGAACGCAGATGTCCTTCTCCCCCGCCTTCATATGCGCCTCGTAGCCAGACATCTCGTCGACGATCCTCATCATCATGACGAGGAGGCCGACAACGAGCGCGACGAGGAACGCCTCCCAAGCCCACTCCTGGACTATGACGAAGAATGAGAAGAGGGACATAGAGAAGAAGGAGGCGAACACGTCCAGCTCCCCGAGACCTCTTGCTCCGAGGTTGAGGGGCGGAGCGGTGTAGAAGTAGCTCAGAAAGAAAGCGACAAGTCCCATGGCGACGACTATCCAGCCTCCGTAGATGACTATTGGAATCGCAACGACCACAGCTGCGGCGGCGAGCGCCCCCATGAGCATCCTTCCTCCTTTTTCGCTGATGAATCCCTGATCGAGGGCGTTTCCGGACCAGTATATCTTGCTGCTCAGTATCTCCCTCGCCCCCCTCTCGAACTCCTTGTCCTCCGAGAAGAACCTGGTGCTGTCCGCCCCGCTCATGTGGTCGAAGTAGTCGTTCGAAAAATTGACGAAGAGTGCGAGGATGAAGACATCGAGGACTATCAGGAATGCGATGAAGGGTTCGTTCCGAATCGTCAGGGCGAGGGCGACGCCTGTGAGCGATGCGAGGACGAACGTCGCCGTGTAGGTAATCCTGAATATGTTCTTGGCCAGCTCCCAGAGCGTGAAGTGACTATTCATTCCGGAGCACCGAGTTCCTCTTTCTGCAAATCCGAACGCATCTCCCCGTATTTCCTTTCTCGGGAGAGCACACGGTCGGTCCGGAGCCTCTTACATTCACCGCCGGGACACAGGGGAATGCTGATATCGGACGGTGGGGAGGTCTTTCCCGAGATCCGGGGCCAAGAGCAGTTGATTGATACCACACAAATGATTGTCTTGGACGGAAAAGAAGAAAGATAGGGGTTGCGAGTTCTGCTCGCCCCACGACCATCACTTCTGCTTCG
>DYTM01000280.1 GCA_020725985.1 Methanomassiliicoccus sp. | reverse complement strand
GAAGGGGAGGCGGCGCGGGCCCGGCAGTAGGAGAGGAACGGCCGGCGCGAGAACCCCGGAGAAGAAGCACTGGATCCAGACGATACGCCCGATAAGGAGGACGCTGCGGGAGCTGAGGGAAGAGGGCAAGATCCCGCCCGCCGTCTACAGGGAGTTCTACATGAAGGCCAAGGGAGGCATGTTCAAGAGTAAGGCCCACCTGGTATCACACCTCAAGATCGAAGGGCACCTGAAGGAGGGTAGCTGATGGCCCGCGGACCGAGATACAAAGTTCCCTTCCGCAGAAGGAGGGAGGGGAGGACCGACTACCGGCAGAGGGCAAGGCTCCTGAGAGCGAGGATTCCCAGGGCCGTCGTCAGGATGTCCTCAAGAAACGCGAGCATCCAGTTCGTTCAGTTCGACGCAGTCGGGGACAGGGTCCTCACGCAGGCCAACTCGAAGGAGCTCGCGAAGCTCGGGTGGAACGTGTCGACAGGCAACATACCGGCCGCCTATCTCACCGGATATCTCGCTGGCCTCAGGGCCAAGAAGGAGGGGGTGACGGAGGCCGTGCTGGATATCGGCCTGAAGGTGCCGGCGAAGGGAGGTTCATGCTTCGCGGCCCTGAAGGGGATGCTCGATGCGGGCATAGAGGTCCCCCACGGGGAGGACATCGTCCCATCGGACGAGAGAATCAAGGGTCATCATATCAACGAGGAGATGGAGAAGCTCGTCGAGAGCGTCAAGAAGAAGATGGAGGTCGATTGAGATGGATTGGACTCCGAAGACAAGGCTGGGAAAGATGGTCATGAAGGGCGAAATCACCACCATGAGCGCCGCTCTGGCCACCAAGCTGCCTCTCAGGGAGCCGGAAATCGTTGACATCCTCCTGCCGGACATCAAGGATGAGGTCATCGACGTCAACATGGTCCAGAGGATGACCGACTCCGGGAGAAGGGTGAAGTTCGCGATCACATGCGCCATAGGAAACGGAGACGGGTTCGTCGGGATCGGCAGATCCAAGGGAAAGGAGGTCGGCCCCTCGATAAGGAAGGCGATAGACAACGCCAAGCTCAACCTGATCGAGATCAAGAGGGGATGCGGTTCCTGGGAGTGCGGTTGCGGAACTCCCCACTCCCTCCCG
>DYTM01000056.1:6997-7814 GCA_020725985.1 Methanomassiliicoccus sp. | reverse complement strand
TTCCGGACCTGGTCATCAACCCGCATGCAATTCCGTCAAGAATGACCGTCGCGCACGTGCTCGAGATGATCGGTGGGAAGGTTGGCTCGATGGAGTGTCGGACCGTCGACGGGACCCCGTTCAGCGGGGAGAACGAGCAGGCACTCAGAGAGGCGCTCGTTCGCACAGGGTTCAAGCACACCGGGAAGGAAGTCATGTACGACGGAATGTCCGGGCAGATGATCGGCGCTGACATATTCGTCGGGGTCATCTACTACCAGAAGCTGCACCACATGGTTTCCGGTAAGCTCCATGTCCGGAGCCGGGGGCCGGTGCAGATCCTCACCAGGCAGCCGACCGAGGGGCGCTCGAGGCAGGGCGGGCTCAGGTTCGGGGAGATGGAGAGGGACTGTCTGATCGGCCACGGGGCGGCCATGGTCATCAAGGACCGGCTGCTTGACGAGTCAGACGGCACCTTCCAGTACGTTTGCGGGAATCCGAACTGCGGGCACATCGCGATGATGGACCGCAGGGGTTCGCTCAGATGCACAGTCTGCGGGAACAACACCAACGTGAATCTCGTTCAGACATCGTACGCCTTCAAGCTTCTTCTCGATGAATTGCTGTCGCTTGGCGTCGCCATGCGGCTTCAGCTGGAGGATCTCAGATGATGCGAGGCGTATCGAAGAGGATCGGGTCGATCAGGTTCGCCTGCCTGTCCCCGGACGAGGTGAGGCGGATGTCGGCCACCAAGATCATCACCGCCGACACTTACGATGACGACGGCTTTCCGATAGACATGGGCCTGATGGACCCCCACCTGGGGGTGATCGAGCCC
>DYTM01000056.1:0-6987 GCA_020725985.1 Methanomassiliicoccus sp. | reverse complement strand
GGTCTCCGGTGCAAGACCTGCGGGCACAAGGTGGACGAGTGCCCCGGGCACTTCGGCCACATCGACCTAGCGATGCCGGTCATTCATGTCGGCTTTGTAAAAGAAATCAAGAAGCTCCTCCAGTCCACCTGCCGGTCCTGCGGCCGTCTCCTCCTCACCGAGGAGCAGGCCAAGGAGTACACGGAGGCGATGGAGTCGGTCGAGGAGATGGGAGGGGACGCAATGGACGTCCGGCTCCTTTCAAAGGAGACGGCGAAGGACGCCGCCTCCCGACCGGTCTGCCCCCACTGCGGGGCGGAGCAGCTCAAGATCACGCTCGACAAGCCCACCACCTTCCGGGAGGACGGGCACAAGCTCACTCCCAAGGAAGTGAGGGAGAGGCTCGAGAGGATTCCGGACGATGATCTCGTTCCCCTTGGAATCGATCCGAAGGCTTGCCGGCCGGAGTGGATGGTCCTGACGGCCCTTCCCGTTCCGCCGGTCACGGTGAGACCGTCGATCACCCTCGAGTCCGGGGACAGGTCCGAGGACGATCTGACCCACAAACTCGTCGATGTGCTGAGGATCAACCAGAGACTGAGGGAGAACCGGGACGCGGGCGCGCCCCAGCTCATCGTCGAGGACCTGTGGGAGCTCCTTCAATACCATGTCACAACCTATTTCGACAACCAGACCTCCGGGATACCCCCCGCGCGGCATCGGTCCGGGAGGCCCCTGAAGACGCTCGTGCAGAGGCTGAAAGGGAAGGAGGGAAGGTTCCGGTCGAACCTCTCCGGCAAGAGGGTCAACTTCTCCGCGCGTACGGTCATCTCCCCCGATCCGGCGCTGTCGATCAACGAGGTGGGTGTGCCGTATGAGGCCGCGAGGGAGCTGACCGTTCCGGTCTACGCGACCCCGAACAACCTTCCGCTTCTGAAGGAGATAGTCAAGCGAGGGCCATCCCCGCCAAACGAGGATTACAAGCCCGGCGTGAACTACGTCATCCGACCAGACGGAAGGAGGATAAGGGTGACGGACAAGAACGCCGAGAGCGTCGCCGAGACGGTCGACGTCAACTTCGTGGTGGAGAGGCATCTCATGGACGGGGATGTCGTTCTTTTCAACCGGCAGCCCTCGCTGCACAGGATGTCCATGATGGCGCACAGCGTCAGGGTGATGCCCTGGAAGACCTTCAGGCTCAACCTCTGCGTCTGCCCTCCCTACAACGCTGACTTCGACGGGGACGAGATGAACCTCCATGTCCTCCAGAGCGAGGAGGCGAGGGCCGAGGCCCTCATCCTCATGAAGGTGCAGGAGCACATCCTTTCCCCGAGATTCGGCGGGCCGGTCATTGGCGCAATCCACGACCACATCACAGGCTGCTTCCTCCTCACCCACCGGAATCCGAAGTTCACCAGGGAGGAGACCCTTTTCATGCTCTCGAGGGTGAAGCACAGGCCCCTTCCCGAGCCGATCGAGGAGAAGGGCGAGAAGTACTGGACGGGAAAGCAGCTCTTCTCCATCATCCTCCCGGAGGATTTCAGGATCACCTTCAGGGCCTCGATATGCAGGAAGTGCAACGAGTGTCTGAAGGAGAAGTGCGATCTCGACGCATACGTGAGAATAAGGAACGGCGAGCTTCTCTACGGGACGATCGACGAGAAGGCGATAGGATCGTTCAAGGGGAAGATCGTCGACAAGGTCGCCCGGGACTACGGCTCGGAGGCTGCGAAGAATATCATAGACAACCTGACCAGGCTGGCTATCGGAGCGATCATGGTCGAGGGGTTCACAACCGGCATCGACGACGAGGACATCCCCGAGGAGGCGAAGCGCCAGATCGAGGACGTCCTTCAGGACGCGGCCAAGAGGGTCGATGACCTCGTGGCAGCGTACCGCGAGGGGATACTGGAGCAGCTGCCCGGGCGTTCCCTTGAGGAGACGCTCGAGGTAGAGGTCATGAAGGTTCTGGGAAGGGCAAGAGACGAGGCCGGGCAGATCGCCGGCCGGCATCTCGGTCTGGAGAACTCGGCGGTCATCATGGCCCGGTCCGGCGCGAGGGGCTCGATGCTCAACCTCAGCCAGATGGCTGGCTGCATCGGCCAGCAGGCGGTCAGAGGCGAGCGGCTCTCCAGAGGGTACTGGAACCGGACGCTCCCCCACTTCAGGAAGGGGGACCTCGGTGCCCAGGCCCGCGGTTTTGTCACGAACTCGTACAAGAGCGGCCTCACCCCGACCGAGTTCTTCTTCCACAGCATGGGAGGCAGGGAGGGTCTGGTCGACACAGCCGTTCGTACTTCCCGGTCCGGATACATGCAGCGGAGGCTCATCAACGCGCTCGAGGATCTCAAGCTGAAGCAGGACGGGACGGTCCGGAACACGGCGGACATGGTCGTCCAGTTCAGGTACGGAGAGGACGGGATCGATCCCTGCAGGAGCGTGCAGGGGGACGCGATCGACGTCGACGATCTCCTGGTCGAGGTACTCGGGGACGAGGCCGAGCTGCTGGCAAAGATCGAGGAGAAGAAGGTTGCCGGGTACGCCACCATAGAGAAGGACCTGATGGAGATGGAGGAGGAAGAGGAGTTCGAGGAGCCAGAGTTCGAGGGAGGGGGTGAGGAGTAGATGGCCCGGAAGGACACGATGAGCGCGCTGAAGCGGAGGGGCCTGAGCGACGAGATCGTCGAGAAGCTCCTCTCCAAGTTCAAGTCCGTCGAGGAGGTCGCGGGGGCGAGCCCGAGGGCCCTCTCAGGCTCGGGTCTCACAGACGAGGAGATCGAACAGGTCGCCGGGAAGCTCTCGGGAAGGCAGAAGAAGGCCGGAGGGCGGAAGGCGGCGAAGAAGGAGGAGGTCAGGGAGGAGAAGAAGAAGCTGGAGGTGTACATCCCGGTCAAATCCACCCCCCTCACCGAGCTTCAGGCGAGGATGGTGGACATCGTCAAGGAGATGGGATTGGACCTCCCCATGAAGATCATCATCGACATATCCGAGCGGATCGAGGGCATCGACGTCCCCGAGGGGACGATTAGGAAGATACTGAAGAAGGCGAAGGAGAGGTTCGACGAGCACACGATGGATGCGAACGAGTCCTCCGGGATCATCGCCGCCCAGAGCATCGGGGAGCCCGGTACTCAGATGACGATGCGTACCTTCCACTACGCCGGAGTGGCGGAGATCAACGTCACCCTCGGTCTTCCGAGGCTCATAGAGATCGTGGACGCGAGAAGGATCCCGAGCACCCCGATGATGGAGGTCCACATCGACCCCAAGATCCGCGGGGACGTGGACAGGGTGAGGAAGATCGCCTCCGAGATCGAGGCGACGACCCTCCTGGACATAGCGGATATCGAGACTGACATCGTCAACATGAAGGTCGTCGTTCACCCTGACGAGCGGAAGATGTCCCAGAAAGGCATCGGAATGGAGGACGTCCACAAGAGGGTGGCGAAGCTCCGGGGGCTCAAGGGATTGGTGGAGCTGGCCGACGGGAAATTGGTCATCTCCTCGGACGAGCCCTCCTTCAAGAAGCTGCAGGGAATCGTGGACGCGGTCAGGGACTGCAAGATCAAGGGCATCGACAACATAAAGAGGGCGATTCTGAGGAAGACGGCGGACGAGTTCGTCATCTACACCGAGGGCTCGAACTTGCAGAAGGTGTTGGAGGTCGAGAACGTGGACAAGACGCGGACCACGACGAACTGCATCCAGGAGATATTCGAAGTCCTCGAGGTGGAGGCGGCGCGGAACGCGATCGTCAACGAGGCCTCCCGGACGCTCGAGGAGCAGGGGCTCACGGTCGACATCAGGCACATCATGCTCGTGGCGGATCTCATGACGAACGACGGGGACGTGAAGGCGATCGGCAGGCACGGCATCTCCGGAAGGAAGTCGAGCGTCCTGGCGCGGGCGGCGTTCGAGATCACCGCGACGCACTTGCTGCACGCGGCGATCACTGGCGAGGTGGACCATCTCGACGGCGTCGCAGAAAACATTATAGTAGGGCAACCAGTTACACTCGGCACAGGGGCCGTGAACCTGGTCTACACGCCCGTACGGAGGCAGAAGAATGGTTGATATTGGAAGGGCATTGAAGGCTGCCGTATCTACTGGGAAGGTAGTGTTCGGGACCCAACGGACCGAGAAGGCCGTCAAGAGCGGGGAGGCGAAGATGGTCATCGTCGCCAGCAACTGCCCGAGCGACTTCCTCGTGTCCGAGGATCACGGCGTGAAGGTGCACAGGTTCGCCGGCACGAACATGGAGCTCGGGGCTCTCTGCGGAAAGCCCTTCTCCGTCTCGGCGCTCGCCGTGATCGAGAAGGGGTCCTCGAACATCCTCTCGCTGTGATCCACATGCCAGACATCACTTTCACCGAGGACACGCTGCGGTACATATCGCTTTTCGAGACGATCACCAAGACGAGGGTTAAGGACTGCATGGAGACCGAGGAGAAGCTCGTCTTCGTCGTCGACCCGGGCCATGCGAACAGGGCGGTCGGCAGGGGCGGGGAGAACGTCATAAGGTTGAAGAATACCACGGGCAAGAACATCCAGGTCATCGAGTACTCGGACGAGCCGGAGGAGTTCATCAAGAACGTCTTCTACAACTACAACGTCCAGAGCGTCACGATCGAGAACCGGGGGAACATCATCCACGCGACCGTCACCGTCGACCCGAAGGTCAAGGGAAGGGCGATCGGGAAGAACGGGCGGAACCTCAAGATCGCGAGGGACATCGTCAACCGGCATCACAACGTTCAGAGCATCAGCGTCGCCTAGGTCTGGTGCTCAGCCTCTCCCGTTCCACCTCGAGCCTGTCGGCGGTCGGATACTCCTCGACGATGAAAGCGTCGTAGGTCAATGAGGCGGCGATTTCTTCGAGGATCCATGGAGCGATCTCGACCCTTCTCTTCTCCTCGTCCACGAACATCAGATCGTCCGGGACGTGGAAGTCCTTCGAGAGCGCCTCCCTTATCCTTTCCCGATTCCTTCCTTCGACGATCCCCTTCAGGAGGGTGCCGTCCTCGGTGATGACATCCCCCGGCCTGGCGACGTTCCTCGCCCTCCTCATTATGCGCTTCCTCAGCTGGACGCGGTCCTTGAAGCTCGAGGAGCAGTAGTGGCGGGGGGTCGAGAGATCGAGCTCGCTCCCCTTCGCGGCGCTCGAGACATCGTCCTTCGGTTCGAGCCCCCTCGCCCTCAGCCTCCTCCAGTTCGTTTCGGAGAACTCGAGTTCGTTCAGGTTGACGAAATCCAATCCGATGCGGTCGGCGTAGGTGACCAGCGAGACGAGGTCATCCCTGAGGTAGGGTATCGACGGCACCTCTAGCCCTACCGCCATGCTCTTCCTCGTAAACGCCCCGTTGTAGTTCGCCTTCTCCATCCTCTTCCACTTCGATATCCCCGGATGAATTCTCAGCTCGTCCAGGCCGGCCCTCTCCAGCCTCCTGAATGCGACCGGATCGACCGTCGAGGTGTATAAATGGACGTGGTGGTCCCGACCGAATTCCCTCTTGAGAAGGCGTATGAGTCGCAGGGTCCGATCGAGGACGACGAGCGGGTCCCCGCCGGTTATCCCAGTGCCTTCCGCGTCGATGAGGCGGGCCTCGGTCAGCACCTCCTCCTCGTCCTTGACCCTGAGCTCGTTCGCGTAGACTACGTCCCTCCCCCTCTTCTTCCTCGAAAGCGGACAGTAGAAGCAGGCAGTCCCGCACTTCCCCGTGACCAGTAGGACCATCTTCGCGCCCTTCCTGCAGAGGGCGCATCCTCTCGGGAGCTTGCCAGTGTATCTGGAGCCAGCCTCCATCGACTTCCCGGTCATCCGGCTGATTGCAGGGCCGCCGTCAACTTAAGCTTTGCCTTCCCCGGTCCACAGTGGACTATTTCAACCCACCCACCCATTACATATATGCCGCGAGCGGGTGTATCGATAGTAGCGGCTGGAGGGTGCAAATGAGGAAGAAGACGCGTCTCATACTCGCCCTGGACGAGACGAGGGAGGAGAAGGCGATGCAGGTGGTGGAGGCGGTGAGGGGGCTGGTGGATGCGGTGAAGATCAACTGGCCCTTGGTCCTTTCCGCGTCGCCCTCGATCATAACGAAGCTCTCGAAATCCTCCGACGTGATATGCGACTTCAAGGTCGCGGACATTCCGAACACCAACAGGCTCATCGTCGCCGAGGCTGTCAGGCTCGGGGCCCGGGGCATAATCGTTCACGGGTTCACCGGTCGGGATTCGGTGCGGGCCTCGGTTGAGGCGGCCAGGGGCGCCGATGTGTTCGTGGTGACGGAGATGAGCCACCCCGGAGGTCAGGAGTTCACCGCGCCGGTGGCCGAGAGGATCGCCTCGATGGCTATGGAGTGCGGCGCCTCCGGCGTGATAGCGCCGGCGACGCGGCCCGAGAGCGTCAGGAAGATCCGGTCAATCGTCGGGAACCTCCTCATACTTGCGCCTGGAGTGGGGGCGCAGGGGGGAAGCGCCGGGAGCGCGATCTCGATGGGCGCGGACCATGTCATCGTCGGCAGATCGATATACTCCGACCCCGATCCGAAGGGAGTCGCCGAGAGGATTTGCGCGGAGATAACCGAGGCTCTATCGAGCAGCGGAAAACGGGTTCTCTGAAGCACTATCCAGATTGTCGATTTTGGGACGATGGCTGTGGACAATTATTTATAGTGGGTGCGTTATCGACTTGCCACAATTCTGCAGAGGAGACTCTAAGATGGCAGGGAAAGAGGGAGGAACGAGCTCGCTTTCCGCGACGGACCGCTTCCGATCGATCGGCGGCATAGGGTCTCGCCTGAGCGAGTCATGGCTGGGGAGGAACTGGCATACCCTTCTCGTCCTCGTCATGATCGGCTTCATCGCCCTCTTCGTCCGGAGCTACTTCGGCTACTCGACCTCGGTCGACAACGGTTTCCTCGTCTCCGGCGGTTCCGACTCCTACTACCATCAGAGGGTCATCGACCACGTAACCTCGACTGGCACCCACCTTGTTCAGGATCCGCTCCT
>DYTM01000279.1 GCA_020725985.1 Methanomassiliicoccus sp. | reverse complement strand
CACCGCGACGAGGGCCTCGTCGTATTCTATCGAGACGAAGACGATCCGCGGCCTCCTCGCGTCCTCGACCGCCCGCCTGATCCTTTGAAGGTTCGCGTCCGTCCAATCCTTCTTTGTTATTGTAATGACTTCCCCTTCCTGGAGGTTGAGGGTGTGGTGGGAGCCGAGATCCTGCGGACCCTCCTCGATGACCCCCAACACCCTCAGTCTCGACTCGCTCTCGTGGAACTCCACCTTCTCCACTCTGATCCCGAGGGTCATCTTCTTCTTCTCCCCCCTTTCGGAGCGGATCTTGTCGGACTTGACCTCCTCCCTCCTGTAGGTGGCGGCTGTGACCAAGTCCCCCTCCTTCAGGATGTTGTACAGATGCCACATGTCGTCCAGCGAATCGATCTGGACCTTGATCTGACCGCTTCTTCGGTCCTGGTGGAGGACTCGCATGATATCGGTGCATTATCGCGGTGAGCTTATTTTTATTCTTGGTCGGTCCAAGAATTCGAACGGACTCCTTCGGACTGAGGAACGACGGCCGTCCCTGTCCCCCCTCGGACAATTGCCAGAGGCTGTGTCCAGGTGAATGGGATAAAGGTTAAGTACCGCACATCTATACCTTGACCTTCTGATGGCGTCGTGCCGACTCATCCTGGAAGACGGGACCACGGTTGAGGGCACTGGTTTTGGATTTGAGAAGACTGTCTACGGGGAGGTGGTCTTCAACACCGGCATGATGGGATATCAAGAGAGCCTCACCGACCCTTCCTACAGAGGCCAGATCCTCATCATGTCCTATCCCCTCATCGGCAACTACGGCATCAACCCGCACGATCTCGAATCCCCGGGAGTGCAGGTGGCCGGCTTCGCGGTGAGAGAGCAGTGCCTCGAGCCGAGCCCGATGTATGGAGGCGAGACGGTCGACGCGTTCCTCCGGCGCCACAGAGTGCCGGGGATAAGCGAGATCGACACCCGATCCCTCATCATAAGGATAAGGGAGCACGGAACCCTGAGGGGGGCAATAACCTTTGAAGGGGACCCCGAGCCCGTCCTGGAAAGGGTCAGGAGAATGCCGTTTCCGGCCGAGTCGAATCTCGTGGGACAGGCGGGAACGAAGAAGATCGTTCGGCATGACAA
>DYTM01000055.1:345-7886 GCA_020725985.1 Methanomassiliicoccus sp. | reverse complement strand
CCCAAGCCGAAGGGGGCGTTCTATGCCTTCCCTTCTTTCGACGCACCGATGAGCTCGGAGGACATGGCCGCCTATCTTCTTGAGAAGGCTCATGTAGCAGTCGTACCGGGCTTGGCGTTCGGCCCCTCCGGAGAGGGGCATATCAGGATCTCGTACGCCACGAGCAGAGAAGTCATCGCCGAGGGCATGAGAAGGATAGGAGAGGCGCTGGCGAAGCTCTGATCGGGAGAATCATTTCCTCTCGGGAGGGAGCATGTTCGGGATGCCATCCTCGATCGGGTAGTCGATTTGGCATATGTGACAGCGAAGCTTCCCCTCAACGATCTCCTTCTCGTCCTCCTTGACAACCGTCAGTTCGAGGGGGTGGTGCTTGCAGACCGGGCACGCGAGTATCGTGAGGAGCCTCCGCTTCATCTCTATCGCCTGACAGAACGCCTCCTGGCGATATATCAGTTTCGAGGCTTTTCGCTGGCCGGCAGGGCCGAGAACAATTAATAGGCCAGAATGCCGTATCGACGGTGAAATGAAGACGGGTGTCATCGGAGTCGGGTCGATGGGCCAGAACCATGCTCGGATCTACTCTGAGATATCTGATCTCGTCGGGGTGTTTGACCTTGACGCCGATCAGGCGCGGAAGGTCGCGCACCGGTTCGGCGCAAAACCCTATCTCGATCTGGACGAGCTGATAGGGGAGGCTGACGCGCTGAGCGTTTGTACCCCCACCGCCAATCATTTCGCGGTCGCTATGAAGTCTATCAGGGCCGGCAAGTCGACCCTCCTGGAGAAGCCATTCACCGGGGCCTCGAGGCAGGCGGAGAAGCTGTGCCGCGAGGCCGAGCGGAGGAAGGTCGTCCTCGCCTCCGGATTCGTCGAGAGGTTCAATCCTGTGGTCGCGGCAGCCAAGGACGCCCTCGAGGACGGCCAGTTCGGCAAGCTCATATCCATCGCATCAAGGAGGGTCTCCTCCTTCCCCTCGAGGGTGAGGGACGTCGGGGTCATAATGGACTTGGCAATTCACGACATTGACGTGATAAGGTACATCACCTCCTCCGAAATTCTTGCAGTCTTCTCCCTCGGCGGGAGGCACTCGAGCGTCGAGTTCGAGGACCACGCCAATCTTCTTCTCGAGATCGAGGGGGGCGTGACCGGCTTCATTGAAACGAACTGGCTGACCCCGATGAAGGTGAGGAAGGTCTCGCTCACCTGCAGCGAGTCGTTCGTGCAGCTCGACTACATCGATCAGAGTCTCGAGATGTCCTCGACGAGGATCAGGGAGGTGGATCCAGGAAACCTGTTCCAGGTGCCGCTGGAGCACGACGTCCGGCGGATGTCGCTGAAGAAGGAGGAGCCTCTCAGGCGGGAGCTCGAGGACTTCCTGGGTGCTGCTGGCTCGTCGATGCCTCCCCAGGCCGGTGGATGGGATGCGGTGGCGAACCTGAGGGTGTGCGAGGCCGCGGCCAGGTCGCTCAGGGAGCGAAGGCGAGCTCAAGTTCCCTCGGGGCGCTAGTTATTTATGAGGGCTTCCTTTTCGCTCTCACGTCGGGTTGACGACCAATGCGCACAATCGATCTGAGGAGCGACACCGTCACCCTCCCCACCGAGGAGATGCTTTCGAGCATACTAGAGGCGAGGCTGGGGGACGACGTTTCGAGGGAGGATCCCACGGTCAACGAGCTCGAGCAACTGGCAGCCGAGAAGTTCGGGACTGAAGCTGCCCTTTTCACGCCGAGCGGAACGCAGAGCAACCTCATCTCCGTCATGGTTCATTGCAGGAGGGGGGACGAGATGCTCGTTGACTCGGAAGCCCACATCTACTACTATGAAGCTGGGGGCATGTCTGCCGTGGCAGGCGTCATTCCGCGGCTCATCAAGGGGAAGATGGGGGTCTTCACCGGCGAGCAGGTGGTCGGCGCGATCCGGGGGAAGGACCTCCATTTCCCTCCGTCCACCCTGGTGGAGATAGAGAACACCCACAACCGGGCCGGCGGCACCGTATGGAAGCCTAGGGAGGTCGCCGGCGTCTCGAAAGTCGCCCGAGAGCACGGGATGAAGGTCCATATCGACGGCGCGAGGATATTCAACGCCGCCGTGGCGCTCGGGGTCGAGGTGAAGGAGTACGCGAGAAGCGCCGACAGCATCAGCTTCTGCCTCTCCAAAGGTCTCGCGGCTCCAGTGGGCTCAGTCCTCGTCGGGAGCGGAGAGTTCATAGGGAAGGCGAGGAGGATGAGGAAGTTGCTCGGGGGCGGGATGAGGCAGGCCGGGGTGATCGCAGCGCCGGGAATAGTAGCCCTGACGAAGATGGTTGACCGGCTCGCGGAGGACCACCGGAACGCGAAGAAGCTGGCAAGGGGGCTCAGGGGGCTCGGGACGCTCGGCATAGACCTCAGGACAGTCCAGACGAACATCGTTCTCGCGGACGTGTCACCCATGGGACTGGAATCGTCCGAGTTCATCGCGAAGGCGAAGAGGAAGGGCGTCCTGGCGGCTGATTTCGGAGGTTCGACAGTCCGATTCGTCACGCACTACGGCATCACGGACGAGGATATCGAGGAGACGATCACGCGGATCGGCTCGATGAGCTGACCCTTTCTCCTTTGCCGATCCCCTTGTACACGAATCCCCTTCTCCTGCATTCCTCGGCATCGAATATATTCCTTCCGTCGACGATGATGCGGGTTCGCATCACCTTCGCCATTCTTCCGAGGTCCATCGATCCGTACTCGGAGTGATCGGTGACGAAGATCGCGCAGTCGGAGCCCTCGAGGGCCGCGTACACGTCTCTCACGACGGACAGGCCTCTGCTCCCCTGAGCGTAGGGGTCGTGGACGGCCACCTGCGCGATCCTTCTGAACCTGTCAAGAATCGGAAGTGCGGGCGAATTGCGGGTGTCCCCCAGGTCCCTTCTGAAAGCGAGGCCCAGTATCGTGATCTTCGAGCCCCTGGCCCTTCTTCCCGTCTCCCTGAGCGCCTCGGTCGCGAGCGAGGCGAGGTGGTCCGGCATCGAGTCGTTAATCGCCCTCGCGGCCGAGATGAGAGGGGGGCACTTCTCCGGGAGGGCGCTCGCCAGCAGCCACGAGTCTTTGGTGAGGCAGTGGCCTCCGACCCCCGAACCTGGAAAATGCATATCCCTGAAGGGCGAGGTGTTGACCAGCCTCCTCACCTCGTACGCGTCCGCTCCCAGCTCCTCGCAGACGAGCGCGACCTCGTTCGCGAACGCGATCTGGACATCTCTGTATGCATTCTCCACAGTCTTGACGATCTCCGCGGTCAGGAGGTCCGTGGGATGAAGCTCCGCCTCGGTGATCGCGGAGTAGTACTCCAACCCCTTCTTCAGCGATCTGGAATCGATGCTGCCGATGACCCTTTCATTCTTCTTCAGGCTCTCGATCGACCGCCCCGGGTTGATCCTCTCGGGGCAGTAGAGAATGAAGAAGTTCCTCCCCGCCTTCAGGCCGCTCGACTTCTCGAGCAAGGGAATGACGACCTTCTGCATCGTCCCGGGGGGAAGGGTGGACTCGACCGAGACGAGCATGCCATTTCTCAACTCCTTCCCGACGTCCCCGACCGCCTTCTTCAGGAAGTCGAGAACGGGACATTTATCTTCGTCGATCGGGGTGTCCACGCAGATGAACACAGCCTTGGCCTTTCCACATTCCTCGAGGTCGGAGGTCGCTACCAGCCTTCCATCGCGAACGACCTTGCAGAGAAGCTCGGCGAGCCCAGGCTCCTTTCCAGGGAAGGGGGATTGTCCCCGACCGACGAGGTCGACCTTCGCGGCGTCCGTATCAATGCCAATCGCCCCGAAGCCCTTCTCGGCGAAAAGACATGCGAGCGGCAGGCCGACGTAGCCGAGTCCGACCACCGCTATCCGTTTCCTGGGCATACCATTCGGAATCGGTCGTCGACGCTATAATAATATTCGTCCGCACAGCCAACTCGTGGCAAGATGATCATTTGTCTCTTTCTCCCAGCCAACCTTATTATCCCGCCTCCTCGATTACCGGTCCGGAGGAAAGCCAATGAAGAAGACGATGGGACCGCTGAACTGCCTCTATCCGATGCCGGTGACCCTTGTCGGTGCGAACGTTTCCGGGAAGCCAAACTACCTCGCGGTCGCTCACGTCGGCATCATGAATCACGGAAAGCCCCAGTACATCTCGGTCGGGCTCTCTAGGAGGCACTACACGAACGAGGGGATAAGGGAGAACGGAACCTTCAGCGTGAACATCCCGGCCGAGGAGATGGTGGTGGCCACGGACTACTGCGGGATAGCTAGCGGAAGGAACGCCGACAAGTCGGCTCTCTTCGAGACCTTCTATGGGGAGCTGAAGACGGCGCCGATGATCTCCGAGTGCCCGGTCAACATGGAATGCCTCCTGTACGACACCATCGAGTTCCCGACCCACGAGGTCTTCATAGGGGAGATCAGGGGGACGTACTGCGACGAGGCGGTGCTTTCGAACGATGAGGTGGATCCAGTGAAGCTCAAGCCGATGCTTTTCGAGATGGGCACGAAGAGGTATTGGAGGCTCGGAGATCCGATAGCGAAATGCTGGAACATCGGGAAGACGATGAAGGGGAAGTGAATCGGCGATAGGAAAGTTTATATTGCCACTTCCTTGATACAGGCACAACATGCTATCGAATGTCGTGCCCAGCCCTGGCTGTTCTGCCTCCCGAGCCACCGTGGCGGGAGGGGAAGCGCTGGGCTTGCGTTCTGTCCTATCGACGTCAGGACGCCCCGGAGGCCGGTCGGCCGGCTCCGGATCTGGATGTGGACGCGGAGGAGCATTGCAGATGCCCTCCTGCTTCCCCATCCGGTCCTGAAGGATCGTGTGTGGGGGATTTTGGAGGGTGTCTGTGAATCGCAAACTGTTCACTGTAGGGCCTGTCGAGGTCCGCGAGGAAGTTCTTCGGGCGATGACCCGGCCGATGATAGTCCACCGCGGGGCGGACTACGAGCGTCTCCAGCGAAGCATAGTGGAGAAGGTTCGCAGGGCTCTCGACATCGACATGCACATACTGATTGCGCCCTCCTCCGCCTCGGGTCTGCTCGAGTCCTGCGTCAGGTGCGGCGTCGCCAGGAAGATGACCGGCATCTCCAACGGGTCGTTCGGGGAGCGCTGGCAGTCGATCGGAACAGCCAACGGAAAGGCGGTTCAGAAGATCGACGTTCCCTGGGGGAAGGCGGTGAGGCGGGGGGACCTGCAGGATCGGTTGGATCGGGACTCGGAGGCGGTGTCGATCGTCGCAAACGAGAGCTCGACCGGCGTCCTTAATCCTCTGCCGGAGATCGTGGAGGAGGCCAGGGCCGGGCAGGACCGCCTCGTGTTCGTCGATGCGGTCACAGCCGCCTTCGGGGTCGATCTCGGACTTCGAGCGCTTGATGCGGACGCAGTCGTCTTCGGGACGCAGAAGGCCTTGGCCCTTCCCCCGGGTCTCGCGATCATCTGCGCGAACGACCGGCTTCTCGAGAAGGCGGGAAAGGTCGAGAACCGCGGATACTACTTCGACCTGCTCGAGATGAAGAAGTACGCGGACAAGAACCTCCCGGTCACCACCCCTCCGGTCTCACTGATGTACGCTCTCGATTTCCAGCTGGACAGGATACTGGAGGAGGGCATGGCGAATCGCATTCGGCGGCACCGGGCGATGGGGGACGCCGTCAGGGGTTGGGCCGAGAGGCGGTTCTCCCTCTTCGCCGAGGCCGGGTATAGATCGGACACGATCACCGTCATCTCGAAGGGGAATCTGGACTTCGGCAGGTTGCAGCGGGGATTGAACGCCAGAGGCATCGAGATATCCGCGGGATATGGTAGGATAAAGGAGACGACGTTCAGGATCGGCCACATGGGGGATCTCACCGTCGAAGAGGTGAGGGATCTGCTGGCCGCGATAGACGAGGTCGTGGAGGAGTTGACATGAAGCTGTTGGTCACGGACGAGCTGTCGAAGGAGGGGCTCGAGATGCTGAAACGGGGCTCCGGCGTGGATGTGGAAGTGAAGCCAAACCTGACGCACGAGGAGCTCATCTCCATCATCCCAGACTACGATGGTATCATCATTCGGAGCGGCACGAAGATCACGAAGGAGGTTATCGAGGCGGGGAAGAGGCTCAAGGTCATCGGGAGAGCGGGCGTGGGCGTCGACAATGTCGACGTCGACCGTGCGACCATCAAGGGGATACTGGTCATGAACACGCCCTCCGCGAACATCGTCTCCGCCGCCGAGCACACGATGGCCATGATCCTTTCATTGGCGAGGAACATCGTCTGGGCGGACGGCTCGCTCAAAGCCGGGAAATGGGAGAGGAGCAAGTTTACTGGCATAGAGCTCAGCGGGAAGACCCTCTGCATCGTCGGAATAGGGAGGGTTGGGGCTGAAGTAGCCAAGAGGGCGAAGTCCTTCCAGATGCGGTTGATAGGCTACGACCCCTTCATCTCCCCCGAGGCGGCGGTGAAGGTGGGTGTGAGGCTGCTCTCCCTGGACAGGGCTCTGGAGGAGGCGGACATCGTCACCATCCACGCTCCCCTCAACGCCTCCACCCACCACATCCTCGGAAAGGATCAGTTCAGGCTGATGAAACCGACGGCGATGTTGGTCAACTGCGCAAGGGGCGGGATCGTGGACGAGGAGGCACTGTACGAGGCCCTCACGTCCAAGAAGATTGCCGGCGCAGCGGTGGACGTGTTCGAGAAGGAGCCGCCGACCGGCTCGAAGCTTCTCGAGCTCCCCAACATCGTCACCACCCCCCACCTCGGCGCTTCCACCAGGGAAGCGCAGGAGAAGGTGTCGCTGGAGATGGCGGAGCATGTCAAGCTCTTCCTCACCGAGCACAGAATCGCGAACGCGGTCAACGCCCCTGTAGGCAAGGTCGACGCGAAGGTCGTTCCGTTCCTCATGGTCGCCGAGAAACTCGGGTCATTCGCGTTCCAGCTTGTCGATGGACCGATACGGAGGATCGAGGTCTCGTGCTCCGGGGAACTCGCCGCGCTCGACACCAAGATGCTCACCGTCTCCGCGCTCATCGGGGTTCTGTCGAACGTCACAGGGGAAAGCACCAACATTATTAACGCCGCGGCGATCGCGAAGGACAAAGGGATTCAGGTGATCGAGTCGAAGGTGGAGGAGGCCTCGCACTACCTCAACATGATCTCGGTGAAGATCCGCTCCGACGGCATCAGACGGGAGACAAGGGGCACGGCCTTCCCCTCGAGCGAGCCGAGGCTCCTGGGAATCGACGGCTTCGACGTGGACATCCCTCTCGAGGGCGATTTCATATTGACGGCTCACAGCGACATCCCAGGCATCATCGGGAAGGTGGGGACGATTCTCGGCAGGAAAGGGATCAACATCGCCAGGATGGGGGTCGGCAGGGAAAGCCGGGGCGGCAAGGCCCTCATGCTGCTCAGCGTCGACGATCCGGCGAGCACCGAGGCGCTCGAGGACATAAGGAAGCTCGGGCAGTTCCACGAGGTCCGGTTCATCAGGCTCAGCCACCTCAAGCCGAAGGAATACATGATCATCTAGCGCCCCGGCTGA
>DYTM01000055.1:0-335 GCA_020725985.1 Methanomassiliicoccus sp. | reverse complement strand
CTTAGGTGCGCCTCTGCGGTCTCATGAAGGTCGCCTCGATCGTCGGAGCCCGACCCCAGTTCATCAAGGTCGCGCCCCTTCACGCCGAGATCTCCGCGAGGCACGAGCATCTCCTCGTCCACACTGGACAGCATTATGACTACGAGATGAGCAAGGTGTTCTTCGACGAGCTCCGCCTCCCTGATCCAGACTACAACCTTGGTGTGGGATCGGCGAGCGATGCGGAGCAGACCGGAAGGATGCTCATGGCGGTCGAGGCGGTCTTGGGGAAAGAGAGGCCTTACATCGTCATTGTCTACGGCGACACGAACTCGACATTGGCGGGCGCTCTTGCC
>DYTM01000054.1:6775-7925 GCA_020725985.1 Methanomassiliicoccus sp. | reverse complement strand
CGACGAAGTCAGCTCCCTTTGCCTTCACCATCGAGGCCAGTCTCGAGATCTCAGGACCTGTGCAGTAGCGGACCCCCTTCTCCACGTGCGTCATTTCGATGCCGTGCTCCTGGAAGTCCTCCCTCATCTCCTTCTCAACGCTGTCGATAGAGCGCGTTCCACCGAGGACGAATGCCTTTGTCCCTAGCAATGTCTTGCGTCTGCCTAGTTCCTTCACTGCACCGGGACCGATGATGTATCGGTTCGGTGCGGCCATCACTTTTACTCGGGTCTTAATCATAGGCTTTTTCTCCCCCTGTGTGCCTGGAAAGTCAGGGCTCAGCTGTGAAAAGCTTGCATTATAGCTGATGACTTTCCTCTGGGGGAATATAAGTGAGACAGTATATTAGTAACTTTCGGAATCGTTAAGTCCGCCACTGAATCGATTTCCGACCTTTCTTTCTGACGATCGGAGAGACTGGATTCGAGACTTCCTTTCATTTCGAGGACCGATTCTCGAGCCAATACTCCGCGATTTCGAGGGGCGTAGCGATCCAAACCTTGCCCTTCTTCTTCATCCTCTTGACGAGGCGATCGAGCATCCGCATCCTCGACGGGCGCCCGATCGCCTGCGGGTGCATGACGATCGTGAAAAGCGCTCCCTCGTCATATCGGCCCTCGAACTCCTCCGACCAGATTTCGAGCACATCCTCCTGGCTCGATATCCCGCTCTGATATTCCAGCGGAGGGAAGAAGTTGAAGGCGAAGTAGGTCCAGTCCATCGTGAGCCAGTTGAACGGAATCTCGACGATCCTCCCTCCCTTCATCTCGTGAAGGTATGGGGTGTCCCAGGCCATCATGTTGCTCTCGTAGGTGAAGCCGAACTCGCAGAGGAGGTCGAGCGTCCGCGGGGAGATATCGAAGGCCGGCGCCCGGTACCCCTTCGGCCTCTTCCCTGTGACCGCATCGAGTGCCTCGAGCCCCTTGACCATCTCCTTCCGCTCGTCTTCGGCGCTGAGCCTCGAGGGGTTGAGGTGGGCGTAGCCATGATGCCCGATCTCATGCCCCTTCCGGGATATCTCCTTGATCAACGTCGGGCGTTCCTCGGCGAGGAGCCCCGGAACATAGAAACATCCCTTCAACTCGTGCTTGTCCAGGAATCTCAGTATCC
>DYTM01000054.1:3032-6765 GCA_020725985.1 Methanomassiliicoccus sp. | reverse complement strand
CGTTCGGGCCATATTGGCCCTGAGAGAGGACGACCTGGCTGTACGGTTCCCCCTCCTTAACGGCGCCGGTCCTGCGCATGATGTTCTTCCAGGAGATGTCGCTGTCGCAATCGAAGGTCAGGCAGGCGGCGGCCTTGGCACCGTTCTTCCACATATTGTCACCGCACCGGCATAACAATGGTCTGCCTTAATCTCTTTGCCGACCAGAATGCGATCGCCGAGAGATGTCCTCAGGCAATGGAGTATCCCCCGTCGACGACGATCACCTGGCCAGTGATGTAGGAAGAGGCGTCCGAGGCGAGGAAGACGACCGCGCCTTTGAGGTCGTCCTCACCACCCAATCTCCCCATCGGTGTAAGCTCCCTTATCGCATTTCCTCTGTTCTCGACTACCCATTTCGTCATGTGAGTGCCGAAGAAACCGGGAGCGATGGCATTGACCCTGATATCGTGGGCCGCCCATTTGACCGCCAGATCCCTCGTCAGAGCGTCAACCCCGCCCTTTGAGGCTGAATATGGGACCGAGTCAATCACCCGGTTCCCGAGACTGCCGAGGACGGAACTGATGTTTACGATGCTTCCGCTACCTTGCTTGATCATCGCCTTTCCGACCTCCTGGCAGCAAAGGAAGGTGCCCGTCAGGTCGACGTCAATGACTTTCTGCCAATCCCCAAGCCTCATCCTCTCCGCCGGGGCGGCCCAGGCGATGCCCGAGCTGTTGACAAGCACGTCGATTCTTCCGAATCTCTCAAGGGTCTGGGAGACCATCCGTCTCACCTCCTTCTTCGAGCTGACGTCGCATCTTACCGCGAACGTCTCGACATTCAGCTCCGAGATGCCTTCCGCTGCCTTCCTGCACCTTACCAGATCGCGGGCACATATAGCGACCGCCGACCCTGCTTCCGCGAGTGCGCCCGCCATCTGGAGGCCGAGGCCCATAGAGCCCCCGGTCACCAGGGAGACCCGCCCGCTCAGATCGAAGAGGTCTCTGACCCTCATCCTATCTCCTCCGTCGACATCGCCGCGCCTTGATATCAATTAACGCACAGCAGAGGGTTGCCTCGCCTTCATGCCCGCTCAAACGATAAATACAATGAGAATCCTGATTCCCGAACGAGGAATGGTGCGATTCCATGAACGGAAGGGCGGGAAGATGAAATGAAGATGGTCTTCACCGAGCTGAAGAATCACGTCGATCTGATCAAGAATGCATTCCCTGACGACGAGATTGTGGTCTACGACAGACCGCTTGAAGGTGCTGAGCTCATCCGAGCCGCGGACGGGGCTCAGGTACTCTCGGTCTTCATCTATACGAACGTCTCAAAGGAGATCATCGACTCCCTTCGGGAACTCAAACTCATCGTGACCAGAAGCGTCGGCTTTGACCACATCGCCGCGAAGCATGCGATCGAGAGGGGCATCACAGTGTGCCATGTCCCCGATTACGGCTCCCACGTTGTGGCGGAGCACGTCTTCGCATTGATGCTCGCCGTCGCCAGGAGAATTCCTTTCGCCGACGCCCATGTGAAAAGGGAGAGGAAGTTCGATTTCCAGCCGTTCCTCGGGCTCGAGCTCAGGGACAAGACCCTCGGCGTCGTCGGCACCGGGAAGATCGGGGCGGCCGTCATCGGTATCGCCCTCGGCTTCGGCATGAGGGTGATCGCCTTCGATGTCTACGAGAACAAGTCCCTACAGGCCAAATACGGCTTCCCGTATCTTCCGCTAGAGGAGGTGCTCTCGAAGAGCGACTTCATCACGCTCCACGTTCCCCTCACCTCGGAAACGCATCACATCATCGGCGCATCCGCCTTCCGGAAGATGAAGAGGGGGAGCGTCCTCATCAACGCATCCAGGGGAGGGGTTGTGGACAGCCAGGCGCTGAGGGAGGCTCTCGAGTCCGATCACCTCTGGGGCGCCGGGGTGGACGTTCTTGAGGACGAGGCGCATCCTGAGGATGATCCCTTGCTCGAGGCGCCGAATCTGATAATCACGCCCCATTCGGCCTTCTTCACGAAGGAGGTCCTCGTCAGGATCGCTGCCACAACGATCGACAGCATCCGGAACTTCAAATCGGGAAAGCCGACGAACAGAGTGCCCCTCGAATATCTATGAGCCTTTCTTTCTCCATTTAGGCAGCGGCAGTTAGCGCACTCCGCCCCTTCCCGTCTTCTTGAATGTATATGTAAGCAATGGAGGCGCGACCAGAGTCGTCAGGAGCGACATGGCGACGACGACCGAGAACATCCCGGCCGAGATGGAGCCTATGCTGAGTCCCACTGATGCGACGATGAGGCCGACCTCCCCTCGCGGGGACATTCCAACGCCGATTACAGCCGCGGACTTGGGACCGAGCTTGTAGGCCCCGAGCCCGCAACCGACGAACTTCGTTGCGATGGCCAATCCGGTGACCACGAGCGCCAGGACGGCGACGTCGAGAAAGGATGCCAGGTCGACGGAAATCCCTATGAAGAGGAAGAAGAAGGGCACCAGGAACTCGTTGATCGGCTCGAAACGCTCGGCGACCGGCATGATGTCTCTGAACTCGGCGAACACCATCCCGGCGAGGAAGGCACCGATGATCGCGGCCAAACCGACATAGGACGCGAGCGCTGACAGGCCGAAGCAAACAATCAGCGCGAGAGCGAGAGAGCTCGTCCCGGAGTGGAGCCGCGCGATCCTCTTGCTTGCTTTGGTCCCCTTTGCCCTGTCCCTCGCCCTTGGCAGCAGACCAGTGCCAACGTAGACAACCGCCACAACGAATAGGACCGCGAGTGCGGCGACGATCACGATATCGACAAGATCTAGCGCCCCGCCCCCCGCCACCCCGCTCACGACCGCGAGGACGACCATTCCGAGTATGTCGTCTATGACCGCGGCCCCGATGATCACCCTAGACTCGATCGTATGGGTCTTTCCGAGGTCCTTGATCACCCTGGCTGTGATCCCGACGCTCGTCGCGACCATCGCCGCCCCGATGAAGAGCGCCTCCACCTCGGGGTGGCCGAAGGAGACGATGAGAATGTATCCGAAGGCGAACGGGAAGATGACGCCAAGGACCGCCACCAGCGCGGCCGTCCCGCCGACCTTCTTCAGCTCGCTGAACGGCGTCTCCAGCCCGATCGCGAACAGAAGGAAGATGACTCCAAGCTCGGCAAAGATGCTGAAGACCTCGATGTCCGTGCCCAGGTGGAGGACGTCAAATAGGACGGTATTGCCGATCACGATTCCAACGAGGATCTCGCCGATGAGGGCGGGGAACTTGATCGCCTCGCAGAGGAATGCGGCGACTCTCGCCAACAGGACAAGGACGAACAGCTGGACCAATATGAGCTCGATCAGGTTCCCACCCCGGACATAGCTCGCTCTTCCTCGCATACAGCGTATGAGGTCGTATCATATGAAACTTCACTACCGCGTCCGACTGGTTAGTCTCTTCGAATCGGAAGTCCGCGGAGGGCCCGATGTTCGGAGAACGCCAATAATAATGTACCAGGAAGCGATATTCAACGCAGAGACGGTAACGGATGGTGGTGTGATTGTCGCTCTGGAAGATGGTCCCTTCGGGTCGGGATCCTCCGAGGATTGTCAACGTCGTCGTCGAGACGCCCCAAGGCAGCAAGAACAAGTATGAGATCTCGAAGGAGTACGACTGCATCCTCCTGGACAGGGTCCTGCATTCAAGCGTTGTCTTTCCAATTGCCTACGGGCTCATACCGAGAAGCTTCTACGAGGAC
>DYTM01000054.1:0-3022 GCA_020725985.1 Methanomassiliicoccus sp. | reverse complement strand
GATGGTCATCATCAGCGAGCCCACCTTCCCTGGCTGTGTCGTCGAGGCCAGACCGATCGGCCTGCTCAGAATGGTGGATGAGAAGGGGCAGGATGACAAGATCCTGACCGTGGCGGTGAGCGACCCCCGTTACAAGGAGTACCAGCAGCTCGAGGATCTGCCCCTGCACTACCTGAACGAGATCGCAGAGTTCTTCCTCACCTACAAAAGGCTGGAGGAGGGGAAGGGAACGAAGGTCCTAGGGTGGGAGAGAAAGGAAGCGGCGATGGAAGCGATCACCAAGGGTTTGGAGCTCTTCAGAAAGACATTCAGGTAGTTCCATCGTTTCGGCCTCGCGGATTGCTCTCTGCTACAGACCCTCCGCCGCTCTCGAAGAAGGGTTAAGTATTTTGAATGCGATAGGCTCAGTTGAGCATATCGACTTGGGAGGGTTGATCTGAAGAAGAATGTGATAGCGGCCATTGTCGCAATAGCCGTAGTCGTGATGCTTGTCGTGGCGATTCCGTTTGTTCTGCCAAAGCAGAGGTTGGTTCTCGCAACGACGACAAGCACTCAGGACTCCGGCCTTCTGGACTTCATACTTCCGGATTTCGAGCGAAAACACAATTGCATAGTCGACGTGATCGCAGTCGGGTCAGGGCAAGCGATGGAGTTGGGCAAGAACGGAGACGCGGACGTCTTGATGGTGCATTCCCCGGCAAGCGAGAAGCAGTTCGTTCAGGATGGTTACGGCACCTCAAGAACGCTCGTCTGCTACAATCAATTCGTGATTGTCGGAGCGCCCAGCGACCCCGCCGGCTTGTCCGAGACTCACAACGCGACAGATGCATTCACTCGAATATGTGAGAATGGGACTCTGGGAAATGTTGTCTTCGTATCTCGAGGGGACGGATCCGGGACACACACCAAGGAGAAGGCCTTGTGGGCGAAAGCGGGACTCGATGTCTCGACATTCAGCAGCGACTGGTACATTAGTGCAGGCCAAGGCATGGGAGCAGTACTGGACATCACTGAACAACAGATGGACGCGGATCAGCAAAGCAACGGATACACGATCGCGGACGAGGCGACCTACTACACGAGGAAAGAGACGGGAATCATCCCGAACCTCGACATCGTGTTCAGCGGAGATCCGCTCCTTTTCAACCAGTACAGCGTCATTCCAGTGGATCCCGAGCGATGGCCTCACGTCAACCACACCCTCGCCTCGGACTTCGTCGAGTGGATCACTTCAGAGGATATCCAGGAGATGATCGGCAACTACACCGATGCGTATGGTCACAAGCTGTTCGTCCCGAATGCTGGTCCGGGTGTGTCATTGTCGATGGAACGGCAGGCGGCA
Source organism: Methanomassiliicoccus sp. (assembly GCA_020725985.1). Lineage (GTDB taxonomy): Archaea > Thermoplasmatota > Thermoplasmata > Methanomassiliicoccales > JACIVX01 > DYTM01. The sequence continues at coordinate 1,680 of DYTM01000054.1, read as the reverse complement.
TATGTCAAGAATGACGTGGTCGCCAGATTGGAGGGCTGACTCGAGGTCACCCTCCAAACCCATTTTACCCATGAACTCCTTTGCAGAATGCCTTCGGGAGGGAGTGAATGACTGATGCAATAGCGTATGACGTGTTCCAGGTCACGATTCTGTCGCTCTACGTGTCCGGGAGCGCCACAATTCTTGGGTCACTCATCGGCGTGCCGCTCGGGGCTGCCATCGGCCTCAGGGAGTTCGGAGGGAAGGGATTGCTTAAGACGATCACTTACACGATGTACGGCTTTCCCCCGGTCATATCTGGTTTGTTCATCTACTACATGTTTTCCCGAGCGGGGCCCTTGGGATCATTCGGCATCCTTTTCACCCCCACCGCGATGATTCTCGCCCAAACGCTCCTCGTGATTCCCCTTGTGGCTGGGGTCACCATCACCTCGGTGACGGAGGTCGATAGAAACATCAAGAACACCGTCCTTTCCCTTGGCGCGAGCAACAGGCAGGCGACCTTCACCGTCATCAAGGAGGCATGGGTTGGGGTCGTGACAGCTGTTATGATCGGCTTCGGCAGGGCGATAGCCGAGGTCGGAGCGGCCTACATGGTCGGCGGCAACATCGAGGGGAAGACGAGAGTACTGACGACCGCTATCATGCTCGAGACGAGAATGGGGCATTTCGAATTCGCCATAGGACTGGGGGTCGTGCTCCTCATGGTCGCCTGCGGGGTGTTCCTCTTCATGAGATGGCTTCAGGAGCGCGAGCTGCTTTGAGAACCCTCCTGAGAACTGAGAGCCTCACAAACGAGTACGGGTCGACAGTTGCGGTCTCAGATGTTTCGATGGCGGTCAATGAGGGAGACATTCTCGGCATCATGGGTCCGAGTGGATCCGGGAAGTCCACCCTATTCAGGCTGCTCAACCTCTTGGAATCTCCGAGCGCTGGCAGAATATTCTTTGAGGGATCAGAGATGAGCACATCGATGCCGGATGTTCATATGGCTAGAAGGAAGATGGCCCTGGTTCTGCAGAAACCCGCCGCTATGAACCGCAGCGTCTTCAACAACGTCGCCTATGGACTTCAACTGAGAGGCGCGACCGAGGAGGAGACGGAAGCAAAGGTGAACTTCTACCTGGAGAAGCTCGGACTGGCCCCGAGCCGGGAGAGGAATGCTCGATCACTCTCCGGAGGAGAGATGCAGAGGATGTGCTTCGCCCGATCGGTCATCGTCGATCCGAAGCTGGTGCTCCTCGACGAGTTCACGGCGAATCTCGACCCGAAGAACATAGCGATCCTTGAGAACGCCGTGAGGGACTTCGTCAAGCAGGATGGCAGAGCGGCGATAATCATCACCCACAATCCCTTCCAAGCGAAGCGCCTCTGCAACAGGGCGGCGCTCATGATGGAGGGCGGGATCGTTGAGGAGGGCGAAACCTCGAGGATCTTCAACGATCCGCGCGACGAAAGAACACGGGCTTTCGTCAGCGGGGAAATGGTCTTCTGAACTTGGGAATCCATCACAATCTCATCCCTCCTGGGCATTCGTCAGGACCTTCACTTCAACGATGAGGGAACGGAGGGAGGTCAGGAGCTTCATAGGGGTCGATGTAGGGGGATGCTCCTGCCCGGGAACTCGAAGCACTCTACCGCAATCTGGCAAGCCACATGCGACGAAACGGATGTCGGGGC
>DYTM01000053.1 GCA_020725985.1 Methanomassiliicoccus sp. | reverse complement strand
ATGCTCACTCCGTTGTCCGAGTCGATCGGGAAAAGCACGAGGACGTCCCCCTGTTCGCACGGCAGAGAGGGGCCAGGGAACTCATTCTGTCTGTCGCTCATCAGCACCAGGCCCTCGGGAAGGGGGGAGGCGATTCTCAGCCCACCTGCCATCATCCAGAGCGATCCCTTTGCGATCTCGAGCTTGCAGCCCTCCTCCGGAAGCATAGAATGGAGGTCGATCCTCTGCTCGGCATTCCCACCGGAATCCTGGAAACGGAAGAACGATCTGGAAAGATCGTCGAGGGCGCGTCTCATCTCCGCCTCCTGCATGCCTTCGTCAAGGGCGTTGAAGGAAAGGAGGAGGGAGGCGAGCAGAGCCATGCCGCACACGGCCATCGTAGTTCGAGAAAGGAGGAACTCGATCACGCTAGGTGACCTCCACGATGACTCTGAGTTGTCCGAGTTCCTCAACACATGAAATCCTTACCTCTCCCCCTGGTGGGACGATCACCTCCGCACCCTTCGAAGGAGATGTCATTGTTATCATTGGCTCATTGACATATATCGTCCGACGAAGGACATCTCCGACGAAACACCTGATCGTCATGGCCTCCGTGGTGTTGGGTTCTCCCCCGATCTCGATGCTCGGCCTTGTCCCAGTGTAGCTCGAGGCGATGTCTATTGCCACGCTGCGAACGTTCCCCGCGCCTGAGAGATAGGCGGCGTAGACCGCATGCTTGATCTTCTCCGCCTCCCTTTCCAGCAACTCCTCTGATACCACTCGATCGTGATACTGCATGCTTTCCAGCACTGTTGGGAAGGAAATGGAAAGGAGCAGGAAGACTATGAGGAGTTTGAGGGGGAGGCCTTCAAGTCCTGTCCGGTCCAGGCGTTTCATCCCGCTCACGCTGCGATCACAGGGATCGTCAGGTTGGAGTCAGTCCCGTAACCCGCCTTTGTCACCGTGACTGTCACGAAGCCGATTGACGACCCGACTTGGGATGCCGATAGATCGGAGAACCGTACCCTTCCGGCGTCATCCGTCATCCCATGAACATGCTTCCCGTCCTCGGATGTCACGATATTCATTCCCTCTAGGAGCACGGTCGCCCCCTGCAATCCGTCCCCATTCTGATCGAGCACGGTGATGACGATGCTGATACCATCTCCCTCGTACATTCCGTCGCCGTTTTCATCCTCGAGCACCAGTTCCGTCGGAGACGAGTAGACCGCCCCGATACTGTTAGGGGCTTCGAGGCCCGTCATCCAACCGAGAATAATCGCCATCCCGATGCCGGCGATGGCGACCATGATCATGAGCTGGAGCGGCAGGCCCTCTATTCCCCCGTCCTCGTCTCTTCCAATGCTTCTTCGCGCCTTCAACACAGAAATTGCCCCGAGGAAGTGAGCCGGGGACATTCATATAACTGAGACACTTACTCTTAGCATTCGTCGGAATGAGGTTTCCAGTATCGCCTCATGCCCAGATACTCGAGGCTACTGGCCCCCGAGACCGAATTCTTCCACCGTCGAGTAGATCGGACCGGAAGGTGTGAGGACGCTCTTCTTTAGCCTGACCGAATGGATCGTCTGCTCCACGAAGTCCTCCATCGCGTACTTCTGAACGATGTCTTTCACCGGGCCCATTCCAGTTGGCTCCCTCGCCCTCGCCATCGTGAGATGAGCTGCGAATGGTCGGGCCTCCCTTTTGAACCCCAGGGCTTCAAGTTCCTCGTCGAGTCGTCGTGCGATGACCCCGAGTTCCGCGGCGCCCTCCACCCCGATCCAAACGACCCGTATCTTTGATCCGCCAGGAAACGTTCCCGCCCCGACGAGCCTCAACCTCATCGGTGGAATGCCAGCGGTCGAACGTTCGATGACCATTCGTATCTCCGGGACAATCCTCTCCTCGGTCTCACCGAGGAACTTGAGGGTGAGATGAATGATGGACGGATCCACCACCTTGAGGGATCTCCCTGCCCGTCGAAGCTCCTCGACAAATCGGACGATCTTCTCGTTCGGTTCTATGTCGACAGAAACGAACGCCCTGAAGCCCATCATCTCAACCTCCCGCGTACTCGACCGCTCTCTCGAACGCTTTTCTCGTTTCATCGTCGAAGAGGGTGAAGCGCACCAATCTGATGCCAGTTCCGCCGCGAATGTAGCTCAGCACGCTTTCGACCATGACCAAGGCGGCCTCATCGATCGGAAAGCCTCCCACCCCAGTGCCGATCGCGGGGAAGGATATGCTCCTCATGCCTTCCTCGTCCGCCCGGCGCAGACTAGCCTTCGTGTAGGCCGCTATCTTGTTTCGATCCGTCGCAAGGTCCTGTCCCATCCCTGCAGCGTGAATGACGTACTTCGCTCTCAACCTTCCGGCGCCTGTCACGACGGCCTCCCCGACAGAGATGGGCCCTTTGGAAACGGCTTCCTCCTCGATCCCCTTCCCTCCTTTTCTCTTGATGGCCCCGGCGACCCCCGCACCCATCCACAGCCTGTTGTTGGCCGCGTTCACTATCGCGTCGGTCTCCATTTCGGTGATGTCCCCTCTCATCACCTCGAGAACAACTCCCCCGAATCTCCTCTCCATGGTACTCTCTATCTCCCTGGCAGTATCTAGTTCTATGCTATCTTCTCGAAAGTCAACCCATAAGAAACGCTTATGTAAACGAAATCGATGTCAGACATGAGATGATCTACGACCTCGTCATCATCGGCGCGGGGCCCGCCGGCTTGACTGCCGGGGTCTACGCCCGATCACGCAAGCTCAAGACGCTGATTCTCGAGGCTGGGACGGCGGGTGGACAGCTCGTCACACTCTATCCGGACAAGGGGATCGAAAACTACCCCGGCTGCGTGCTGACCCAGGCCGAACGACTCGCCCGCAGGATGACCACTCACGCCCTCAGCATGGGCTGCGAACTTCACGAGAACGAGAGGGTCCTCGACATCAAGGACAAAGAGGGACATCTGACGGTCGTCTCCGAGAAGGCGCAGTACGACGCCAAAGGGGTTCTCATCGCGATCGGAATCGGCCTCTTCAAGCCGAAGAAGCTTGGCGTTCCGGGTGAGAAGGAGTTCGAGGACCGCGGGGTCTGCTACAAGATCCCCGATAAGGACAGGCTCGTTGACAAGCGAGTCGTGTTCGTTGGGGGAGGCAACAGCGCGTTGGAGATGGCCCTGATAGCCGCCCAGGTAGCCGAGACATACGTCGTCCACCGGCGGGACAAGTTCAGAGCCGACGAGAGCGTCGTCGAGAAGGTCCAGAATTCGAGGATAAAGACCATCCTCAACGCCGAGCTGGAAAGGATCGACGGAAAGGAATCGGTCGAAAGCATAGTCGTCAAGGTGGGACCTGAGCAGGAGAGGAGGACGCTCAGGGTGGACGCCGTGATCATAAACATCGGCTTCACCCCGGAACTCGAGGACTTGGAAAGGTGGCAGGTCGAGCTCGAGGATAACCTTATCAAGGTCGATACGAGCATGAGGACCTCCCGGAAGGGGGTCTTCGCCTGCGGGGATGTGGTGACCTACCCTGGGAAGTACAAGCAGATCGTGACGGCTTGCGGGGAGGCCGCAACCGCGGCGAACGCGGCGTACAAGTACATGATGAAGCCATACTGGGCCTGAACTTCCTTCTTCGGAAGCGAGCTCTACCTCAGCGCCCTCGAGTTGATCTTCTCCCGGACTGCCTTGACCGAGAACAGGACCAATGCGAAGGCGAACAGAAGGCCGATCATACTGGCTGCCGTGGAGAGATCGTCACCGAACAGGCCTCCGAGGGAGGCGAAGAGGTTGAAGAGCGCGTGCATGAAGACCGCCAGAAGGTAGTAGGGCAGCCAGGACTTTCTCGAGAACTTCTTCCTCGCGACCCCATACCCCGACATCGAGGTCGCGCAGCCATGCATGAGGGCTGACGAGAAGCTCCTCACCAGTGCAACCGCAAGGAACATCGCCACCCCGCCCTGCGAGAGAGCCGCCCCCTCATACAGGAGGTTCTCGGTAGCGGCGAACCCGAGACCGATGGCGACACCGAAGACAAGGCCGCTCCTCTGCTGTGCCATATACCGAGACATCCTGAATAGGCCGAGGATCTTCGCAGACTCCTCTGCGATGGGGGCAACGAGGACGACCATGACGAAGGTGAAAAGGGAGGGGTCTGCGGCGAGGAACTCGTACTCCCTGAAGATCGGATGGGAGAGGAGCGCAGCCGCGATCGCCTCAAGGAGGAGGGCTATGATTATCGCCGCGACCGCCCCGAAAAGGAATGCCATTGTCAGCTGCGACCATTGCTCCTTCCTTCCGCGACCGGCGGATCTGAACCACGCGAGGAAGACAAGCGCGGGAAGGAATGAGCTGAGTGCGAGAATCGACAGAACGGCAGTCCCGGCGGATGCCATCCGGCGAGAGATGATGTTCCCGGTATTAATGATTCATCGCACCGCCAAAAGAGAGGCGGCGGTCTCGACGGCGTCGCTGGCAGCGTCGGGGTCCCGCCTCATGGCAATCCAAATGAAAACAAACCGCCAGTCCTGAGTCTCCGGGATTGGAGAGGACCTGCGATATCTGTATCACGCGTCTCGAGTTCGACTTCAGCCGGTTACTTCTTCACGACTGTGATGCAGCTGTTCGGACATTCATCGGCACAGGAGCCGCAGTCCACGCATTCTGACTCGTTGACCACCGCGAGATCATCGACCTCGATGCACTCCTGAGGGCAGACGTCAGCGCAAGCACCGCATCCAACGCATTCGTCACTGTTGACCTTTGCTACCATGGTTGTACCTCTCGCCCCTGTACCAAGGACCTCATATAAATCATTTTCTTTCGTGGAACATCGATTGGCCTCCTGCGACAATTGAAATATTCAGGTCGTGATTCATCGTCGATGCGATACGTGTCAGGCTCGATGCTGACCGAGAATGGTTTCGTGAGGGGGTACCTCGGATTCGAGGACGGCCTGATCGTTGAAGCGGGGGAGGGCAAGATCGATTCCCCTGTCGCTAAGGGGATCATAGTACCGACCTTCGTCAATTCCCACACCCACGTTGCAGATTTCATTGTGCCGGCGAATCTTGCACTCTCGCTTGAGGAAACCGTCGCCCCGCCGAATGGCCTGAAGCATCGGGTCCTCGCTCAGACCTCTCCCGATATCATCAGCAACTCGATGGAGGCACTCGCCTCCTACATGCTGAGAAGGGGGACCTCTCGATTCATCGATTTCAGGGAGGGCGGAGCACAAGGCGCCCGCTTGCTATCGGTCTTGAGCGGGGACGGGGCGGTTCCAGTCATCTTCGGTAGGCCGAGAAACCTCGCCTTCGACAAGGAGGAGGTGGATGGTATTCTGGATATCACGGATGGCATCGGGGTGTCGAGCGTGTCCGATTGGGACTACGGTACCTTGTCCGACCTCGCTGCGCATGTGAGGAAGAGGGGCAGGAGGCTGGCACTTCATGCAAGCGAGAAGGCGAGGGAGGACATCGACGCGATCCTGGATCTCCGTCCATCCTTCATCGTCCATATGACCTCGGCGACGGCAGACGACCTGGAAAGCTGCTGCCGGGAGAATGTCCCCGTAGTCGTCTGCCCGAGATCGAACATGTTCTTCGGGAGGCTGCCACCCTTGGTCGACATGGTGAATTCAGGCGTCACCGTAGCCCTCGGAACTGACAACGCTATGTTCTCTATGCCCGACATGCTGACCGAGCTCGAGTTCGCCGGGAGAATCCTCAGACTGCAGGGGATGAGCAAGGTCGACGCTGCAATCGATATGGCCTTTAGGAATGGGCGAAAGATTTTAAATGGGATTGGAGCAATAGGTATGGAACCTGAATCGCCATGCGACTTCATGGTGATTGGCTCAAAGAAGGGAGACGCGGCGACTGACCTAGTCCTCCGCTCCGGAGCGGACGACCCGATAATGGTCTGCGTCGGCAATCGAGTCCTGGAAGGGATACGATGAATCTGTTCAAGCGCATACTGATACCGACCGACGGAAGCGAGTATACGAAAGCTGCGATCGCGAAGGGCCTTGAGCTGGCCAAGCTCATGGACGCGGAGGTGACGGCGTTGTACGTCGTGGACCAAACCTCGTTCATCAACTTCCCCATGGATTCAACGATGGTGAGCGTCTACTCCCTCCTGGAGAGAGAGGGCAAGGAGGCCGTCGAATACGTGAAGAGCGAGGGGGAGAAGATCGGGGTCAAGGTGGAGGCCGTGGTGGAGGAAGGATCTCCTGTCAGGAAGATCGTGGACGCGTCGAAGAACCACGACCTCATCGTCATGGGTACGCTGGGTCGAACTGGCATATCGAAGCTCCTTCTCGGGAGCGTCGCGGAGAGGGTGGTCAGGTATGCCGCCTGCCCTGTGTTCGTCGTGAGAGCGATGAGGGAGGAATCCCAATGACCTCGGTTCAGGAAGTGATGACCCCGAATCCCATAGTCGCCCAGGTTCCTGGTGGAAGGAACGATGTGCTCAAGATCATGGTCAAGCACAACCTGACCGGGCTTCCGGTCGTGAGAAGAAGCGATGGATCGCTCGCCGGCATCATCACCCGCCAGGACATATTCGAGAAGCCGGACGAGGACCAGCTCGCACTGATAATGAACAGGGACCCGCCGGTCATCGGGCCGAAGGAGAGCGTCGAGAAGGCCGCGGGGATATTCTCGAGCGAGCACGTCCGGCACCTGCCGGTCGTGGACGGACACAGTCTCGTCGGAATCGTCACGCCGACCGATTTCCTTTCGGACGTCGAAAAAGCGGCGACCGACATCCCGGTGGAAAGGGTCATCAGGTCCCCATGCGTCCCGATCTATCAGAACGCCCCCCTTGCCGTCGCGCTCGTCACCTTCAAGGTGACCAGGGCCAGTGCGCTCCCGGTTCTGGACGACACCGGGAGGCTGGTTGGAATACTCACTGACAGGGACATATTCAACAAATCCTACATCAACGGGTCGGTGGCTATGGCCGATCTCGGGATCGGCCAGGACGAGGACGAGTGGACCTGGGAGGGGCTCCGAAACGTCATGAAGCTCTGGTACGAGGTCTCGAAGATCGAGCTCCCCGGCCTGCCGGTGAGAGAGATCATGGTCCGGTCCCCCGTTACCGTCTTCAAGAAGACGAGCGTCTCCGAGGCGGCCCGGATCATGAGGAAGAACGACTTCGGCCAGCTCCCAGTCAGGGACTCGAAGGATCACCTGCTCGCGATGATCTACGATTTCGACGTCATTTCGGTTCTGTCGGGGTGATTTGAATGGAAGCTGGAGACGTTCTTGCGCTCTGCAAGCGGAGAGGGTTCATATGGCCGGCGTACGAGATATACGGCGGCGTCGCTGGGATGTTTGACTACGGTCCCCTGGGAATCGCGCTGAAGAACAACATCACCGACATCTGGAGGAAGGCGTACACCCTTGGTGAGGGATTCATCGAGATCGATTCCGACACGATCGGCCCCGATATCGTCTTCAAGGCCTCGGGCCACCTGGATGCGTTCTCGGACTCGATCGTCTCCTGCACCTCGTGCAAGGAGTCCTTCAGGGCGGATCACCTCGCGAAGGGGTTGCACGAGAACCCCGATTCCCTCTCGAACGAGGAGCTCACGGACCTGCTGAGGGCCAACGCCGTCAAATGCCCCGAGTGCGGCGGCGAGCTGTCTGGCGTCGAGGACTTCAACCTCATGTTTCGGACGATGATAGGCCCGGGCTCGGGAAGGGTGGGATTCCTCAGACCCGAAACGGCCCAGGGGATTTTCATCAACTACGTTCAGCTCTACAGATACATGCGGGAGAAGATCCCGTTCGGGGTCATTCAGATTGGAAGGGGATACAGGAACGAGATTTCCCCCAGGCAGGGGGTCATAAGGCTCAGGGAGTTCAACATGATGGAGGCCGAGCTCTTCGTCGACCCCGAGAACAAGACCTGGCCCAGGTACGACAAGGTCAAGGACCAGCTCGTCAAGCTCGTACCGAACGAGGGGAC
>DYTM01000278.1 GCA_020725985.1 Methanomassiliicoccus sp. | reverse complement strand
CTCCTCGAGGAGGAAGGGGTGGGGATCGTCGGAGGCCGAGTCGAGGAATTCGAGAGGAGAAGGTTCACCGGATTCGAGGTGGAGCCGATTCTCAGGAGGCTGAAGGAGGAGCAGGAAAGGATGAAGGCGATGGTCGTCGACCGGGACGACTTCGGCTCACTGAGGCATGTCGCCGGAATCGACGTCTCGTACTCCGGGGAAAAGGGTTTCGCTGCGCTTGCTGTCTCCGACTGGAGAACGGGGGAGATCGTCAACAAGAGGACAATCGCTAAGGAGGCATCCTTCCCCTACATCCCGACATATCTCTCGTTCCGGGAAATTCCCATCGTCTCCGAGCTGGTGCGAGACAGGAAGGCCACGGTCTACATGATCGACGGGCATGGTACTCTCCATCCCAGGGGGTTCGGGATCGCTTCCCACATCGGCGTCGCCTTCGATATCCCTACGATTGGTGCAGCGAAGAGCCTTCTTGTGGGAGAGGTGCAGGAGACCGGGGAGGACGCTGCGCCAATCCTGCTAGGTAAGGAGAAGAAAGGATACGAGCTCAGGAGGGAGGGGAGGAAGCCGCTCTACGTGTCCGTCGGCCACAGGGTTTCGCTCGAGACCGCCGTGGGGATCTGCAACAGGTACTTGAACGCCGGCGTGGATGATCCGTTGAGGACGGCCCACAGGTTCGCCAACGACGCGAAGAGGGGCGCGGCGGAGGAGAAGGCTGGATGAGAATCACAGTCTTCGGGGCAGGGGCTTTGGGGAGCCTCGTCGGCGGTCTGCTGTCAAGGCACAACCAGGTGATCCTTGTCGGCCGTCGCGAGCACGTCGACGCAGTAAACAGAAGGGGGCTGAGGATATCGGGATCGATCGAGACAACGATCTGGCTTTCCGCAAGAACCGATGCGGCGTCGATTGGACCGCAGGACATGGTCCTTGTGACAGTGAAGGCGTATGACACAGAGACCGCGGCGGGATCCATTGCCCCACTTGTGGGTGACGGCACGATCGTCGTCTCACTCCAGAACGGACTGAACAACCTGCCGATCCTCAAAGGCAGGTTCGGAAGAAGGGTCGTGGGAGGAGTGACCTCCTGCGGCGTGACTTACGTTTCCCCGGGGCATGTGCGGTATGCTGGGGCGGGCGAGACGATCTTCGGGTCCCTCGGTGAG
>DYTM01000052.1:2782-8098 GCA_020725985.1 Methanomassiliicoccus sp. | reverse complement strand
CGGAGGGAGTCCAGGAAGCTGGCTCGACCGAGGAGGTCCCGATGGAGTCGACACGGATCCAGAAGAACTCGATCACCTTCCGGGACAACTGGGAGCGGTGCGGCCTCCTGACCTGGGTGAGCAACGTGACGGTGGACGGTGAGGAGGAGGAGATGTATTACCAGATCCACGCAGGCTCCCGGAGCGATTTCAGGGGGGAGAATGACGACGGGGATGTGAAGAGTATCGTCATCCTCGGTGGATACATCTACCCTGCGGGCTCGGACATCTACCACGACCCGACCTTCGAGGCGTCCAGTGTGATGCTGTCGATTGCCCCCAATCTCGACAACTTCTTCGTTCTCGCCCTTCTCGCCGGGACGGTCTCTTCAGTCGGTACGATCATCACCGTTGCGGCCGCGAGCAGAAGGAAGAAGAAAGATGAAGCGCAGTACCAGGTCCCACCGGCCTACAGGGGGCGGTGAAACCTCTTCCCCATTTTCCCTTTCCATCCATTCTCAATATGGAAGGATAGCGGAAACACGCGCGAAGGAGATCAGTCCCCTCTCCCGATCTCCATCATCCTCTCCAGGGGGGCCCTCGCTCTCGCCATTGTCCTTTCGTCGATTTCGACCGTCGGGGAGAGGCTCTCCAGCGCCTTTGTGACCGAGGATAAGGTGATCATCTTCATCGTCGGACACACAGCCCCGGGTATGCTGTAAAAGACCTTGTCGGGATTCTCCTTCTTCAGGCGATGGATGAGCTCCCGCTCTGTTCCAATGATGAATTCCCTTCTTTCGGACGATCGGATGAACCTCACCATTCCCTCGGTGGACTTGACGGCGTCGGCGATATCGATAACCTCGGGCCTGCACTCCGGGTGCACGACGACGAGCGCCTCGGGATGCTCCCCCTTGGCCTTGAGTATCCTCTCCGGACCGATCGCGTCATGAGTCGGGCAGAATCCGGGCCAGAGGATCATCTCCTTGTCCTTGACGAACCTCTGCACGTACATGCCGAGGTTCTCGTCCGGCACGAATATGACCTTCTTTGTATCGAGAGACTGAACCACCTTGACGGCGTTGGAGGAGGTGCAGCAGACGTCCATCTCCGCCTTGCATGCGGCCGTGGTGTTCACGTACCCGACGACTCTTGCGTCTGGATGTTTTGCCCTCAGATCCAATAGCCCTTCGACGTCGCACATGGCGGCCATAGGGCACTTGGCCTTCGGCTCGGGATGGACGACGATCCTGTCTGGATTGAGTATCTTCGCGCTTTCGGCCATGAAGTCGACGCCGCAGAAGACGATCACGCGCGCTTTGACCTTGGACGCTTGTATAGACAGACCGAGCGAGTCCCCGACGAAATCCGCAAGATCCTGTATCTCGGGACGTTGATAGTTGTGGGCGAGTATGACCGCATCCTTCTCTTCCCTGAGCTTCATCACCCTTTCCCGCTCGGACATCCTACCCTCGATATCGGGCGGCGTATAAAAAGTTGGTGAGATGTCCCCAGAGCTATCTGCCCGCCTCACTAGGAAGACTGCTTGGGCGGACTCTTGCCGTTTTCGAATCAGTTCCTTCCGGTATACTTCAAATAGACTCTTTCGATTGCCTGCAACTCGTCCTCGGTGAGTCTCCACCCGGCCGCACCGCAATTGCTCTCCACCTGCGCGGCACTCCGCGCCCCCGGAATTGTCACCACATTCTCATCCCGGATTACCCAGTTAATCGCTCCTTGAGACATGGATTTGCCGTGCGCGGCGGAAACCCGTTGGAGCGCGTCGAGAAGAGGCTGGATCTTCTTCAAGTTGCGTGTACGGAACGCGGGACTGAATCGCCTCATTCCAGTCGCCTTGACACCTTTCGTGTACTTCCCAGTGAGGACTCCTTGTTCCAGTGGGCTGAAGGAGATGATTGCGATCTTGTTTTCCCTGCAGTAGTCGGCTAGTCCGGTCGTCTCCGGCTTCCTGGACCTGACGCTGTACTGGACTTGGTTCGAGACAACGTCGTGGCGGGACAATGCCTCCTGGGCCGTTCGCAGGGCTTTCACCCCGAAGTTGCTCACCCCTATGTACCGAATCTTGCCCTGCTTGACAAGGCGCTCCATGTTCCTCATGAGCTTCGTCAGGGAGATCGTCGGATTCTGGAAATGGATCTGATAGAGGTCGATCGCGTCCCTCTTCAATCGCCTGAGACTCTTGTCGGCGGCCCTGAAAACGGCGCCCGTACCAAGGCGAAAGGGATTGTACTTGGAGGCGACGAGAACGCTGCGGTTTCCAGAAAGTATCTCTCCGATGACGCTCTCGGAGGCGCCCCAGCCGTAGACCTCCGCTGTGTCGATGAAGTTCACTCCGAGCTCGAGAGCCTTGTCTCTCATCCTGATGATATCATCCCTGGAGAGCTCCTTGCCGTATCCCCAGTATCGGCCCATCCCCCACTGCCAGGCCCCGAGACTCACAGCAGAGACTCTGAGATCGCTCTTTCCGAGCTGTCTGTACTCCACTGAATATTCATTCCCCTCCTACTACTACTTCTTTGCCTTGCTTGGAGCCATACTGTCAGTCCCGAGGAAACAGTCTCGGTTCCTGCGTGTTGGTCGTAAACCTATAAATCATGAAACACAGATTGGCGTCGCAGAGCTGAAACCATGCAAGTCCGAGTGAACCCGGAGTATTGCAAGGGCTGCGGTCTCTGCGTTTTGGTTTGTCCCCGAGGGATCTTGAAGGAAGGCTCGGAGCTGACCGAGAAGGGCTACGTTCCTCCCCTTGTCGCTTCTCCAGAGAAATGCGCCAACTGGAAGAGGAAGGACAAGAAGAAGGCGGTCTGCGAGATGTGCGTCCTCACCTGCCCGGACCATGCCATGGAGTGGGACGAGTCGAAGGGGGGAGCCGAGGTTTGAGGTTGCCCGAGGGGCCCTACTTCATGCAGGGCAACGAAGCCTGCGTGGAGGGCGGCATCGCCGCGGGGCTGAGGTTCTTTGCCGGGTATCCTATCACCCCTTCGACCGAGATTGCCGAGGGGCTGGCGGTCAGGCTGCCAGAGGAGGGGGGCGTCTTCATTCAGATGGAGGACGAGATCGCGTCGATTTCGGCCGTCATAGGGGCCTCTTGGACAGGGACGAAGGCGATGTCCGCCACCTCGGGACCCGGGTTCAGCCTGATGCAGGAAAGCATCGGATACGCGGCGATGACCGAGACCCCGCTGGTCATAGTCGACGTGATGAGAGGAGGACCCTCTACGGGCCTCCCTACCCTCCCATCGCAGGGAGACATGATGCAGGCGAAGTTTGGCTCACACGGCGATTACGAGGTCATCGCCCTCGCCCCGGCGACCGTTCAGGACATGTTCGACCTGACCATAACGGCCTTCAACCTCTCCGAGACCTACAGAGTTCCAGCACTGGTCCTCTCGGATGCGGACGTGGGGCACATGAGGGGGAAGTTCAAGGTGCCGAAGGACGTCCGCGTGGTCGATCGAAAGACGAGAACCGACAGGGTGTGGCATGACGGCTTCGCCTATGACGACTCCCTCGTCCCCAGGTTTCCCGTCTTCGGAAGAGGGTTCAGGGTCCACGTGACCGGGATATCGCATGACATCGCAGGCTATCCCAGGACCGAGCCTGACGTCCATGAGGAGCTCGTGAGGCGCCTGAGCGAGAAGATACTCAGCCACCGGGACGACATCTGCCTCACCGAGTACCTCAACGGTGGAACGGATAGGTGCATCATCACCTATGGTTCTCCGGTCCTTCCGGCGCGAGAGGTGATCAGAAGCAACCCCTCGGTCGGCCTTCTTCAGCTGAAGACCGTCTGGCCCATTCCCGAAAGGCAGATAAGGGAGGCGGCAAGGCAGGCGAAGGAGATTGTGGTCCTGGAGATGAACATGGGCCAGATATTCAGGGAGATCGAGAGAATCGCCTGCTCAGAGGGGTGCGAGAGGATAAGGCTCATGTCGAAGGTGGGTGGGCAGGTTCATTCCCCGAGGGAGATCGCTCGATTTCTCAGGGAGGGGTGAGATGGAGGACTTCTTCGATCTCTACAGGAAGGACAGATGGCCCACCATCTTCTGCCCGGGGTGCGGCATAGGCACCGTGATGAACTGCTTCTATCGGGCGTTCTCGGAACTCGAGCTGGATCAGGACAGGGTGGTGTTCGTCTCGGGAGTGGGATGCAGTTCGAGGATCCCTGGCTACATCCGGGCCGACTCGATCCACACCACGCACGGTCGGGCCCTGGCGGTCGCGACGGGGATCAACCTCTCGAGACCGGACTTGAAGGTCATCGTATTCACGGGGGACGGCGATCTCGGAGCGATTGGCGGGAACCACTTCATCCACGCGAGCCGGAGGAACGCCGACATGACGGTGTTCTGCATCAACAACAACATCTACGGGATGACCGGCGGACAGGCTTCGACCACGACCCCACACAAGGCCTACAGCACCACCACCCCATACGGCAACATGGAGTACCCGTTCGACCTCGCCGAGCTTGCCGTGACGGCCGGCGCGAACTACGTCGCACGATGGACCGTCAGGAACGTGAAGGAGCTCATCGGCTCGATGAAAAGGGGGCTCATGAAGGACGGCTTCTCCTTCGTCGAGATCGCGTCCCCCTGCCCCACCGGTTTCGGCAGACGGAACAAGATGGCTGATCCCCGGCAGATGTACGAATGGCTGAAGATCAAGTCGGTCAGGAAGGAGAAGTCCCAGCTCTGGGAGATGGATCCTGTTGACCTGAACATACGGGGCCAGATCACCATCGGCGAGTTCGTGAACCGGCAGAGGCCCTCGCTGGCCTCGATGCTCCGGGGGATGAAGACGGACGTGCGACCCGGCCGCTGAGAAGAACCTCCATCTTCTCCCGACCTTTCTAGGTTTGTATCTCAACCTCCTCGATCTCTCCTGAGACGACCCTGTAGGCTCTGGGAATCAGGTGTGTCGCGGAGACGATCAGCCATATCTTCAGGGGCCAAAGCACCATGTGTTCCTGGTCGACGGGAGATGGCAATAGGGAGAAAGGATGAGAATGATAGAAGCCGACCAGCTCCCTCGATTCGCTCTCGCCTCGTTCGATCGCCCTCAGGAGATCTTCTGGATCGATCTCGAACACACTGTGGGAGGCCGCGCGGTTCCTGGCGGGGGCGGCCTCGCCCACAATGGCGATCTCGTCTCCGAACCGCCCAAGCAGAATGCCGCATGTCTCCGTCGCCAGCGCCCTGGCTTCATCCGCAAGCACGCTCAGCTGTTCGGATCTGATTCGCAGAATCATGGATTCTTCTTCCTCGCCGACTCGGTATCGGAATGGTGAGGCATCGGGAGGCGGAGGGTCCGATG
>DYTM01000052.1:0-2772 GCA_020725985.1 Methanomassiliicoccus sp. | reverse complement strand
CTCTTCCTCGTCTCCTGCCCCTTCCACGATCACGACGCCGCTCTTGAGGATCGTCGCCCTCACCCCCGCCGAGGAGACAACGGCGATGCCGAGTTCCCCTTTCATGTCGATCGCAAAGCCGCGGTCGGATAGAGCCGAGGCAAGCGGGCCGAGTTCAATATCGAGATCGTCCAAAGGGTCAATAACGAATGTCGGTTTCCCACCCCTGGCGCAGAGGTCGAGTACCTCCCTCTCCTTCAATTGAGGAGGGGAAGAAGACGAACCGCAGGCCGGACAGACATCGCTCTTCCGCAGCTCGATCTCCTCGAAGCTCATGTTCCACACGTCGCACATGAGCAGACTGTTAGCGAGTCTCGGCTCAAGCCCCAGAGCCAACCTGATCGTCTCCGAGGACTCGATGCTCGCCAGGATGCCGAGAACTGAAGGGAGGACCCCGACCATCGCGCACCTCTCCAGCCTCTCGTCGTCTAGACCTCCCTGGAAGCATTCGAGACATGCTGTCTTCCCGGGAACGATCGTGCTGCACGCCCCGTAGGTGGTGATGGCCGCTGCGAAAACGTACGGTATCCCGAGCTTCAAACAGGCACGGTTCAGAGCGTACCGCGGTCCCATCCGATCGAGTCCGTCCACAACGACGTCGACCCCCTGGACAATTCTCTCGGCTGTCTTCGAGTTGATCGAGAGGGTCAGAGGCTCGACGACAATGTCGGGATTCAGGTCCCTCAGCCTGCGAGCCGCGACCTCCGCCTTTGGTTGGCCTATCGAGCCCGTCCCGTACAGATACTGTCTGTGCAGGTTCGAAGCCTCCACCACGTCGAAGTCCACAATTCTGAGCCGACCAACTCCCATCCCTGCCAGTTGCATGGACACCGGAGAACCGAGACCGCCCAGCCCCGCGACCAGGACCGACGAATCGCTGATTCTCTCCTGTCCCGAGAACCCGAGTTCGTCCAGAGCGATCTGCCGAGAGTATCGGTCGAGCTCTTCTGGTGTGAGGCGCCGCTTCTCATTCATCCGTTCGACCCGCGATTTCGCAGATGACTACGACACTGCCGGTATTCTATCTTTCGTGGGGCGAATCGGGTCCTCCACCAAGAGGATAGATGAATCGAATCTGTTCCGATGAGGGACCCGCCTCTACCTCACGACTTGCTAGCCCAGAGCCTTCACGATTCGCGCGTCCACGGCACCCCAGTCCACGATATTCCAGAAAGCGTCGACGAACTTCCCCCGCAGATTCCTGTAGTCGATGTAGTAGGCGTGTTCCCACACATCAAGCACCATGATGATCTTGAAGGAAGGGTAGACGTTGACGTTGTGCTTCTCTATCTGCATGATTATCGGCCGTCTCGTCTGCATGCAGACCGACAGCGCGGCCCATCCGGACCCCTCCACGCTGTTCGCCGCCTGACTGAACTCCTTCTTGAACCGATCGAAGGTGCCGAACTCCTTGACGATCTCGTCGCCGATCCTTCCGCCTGGAGTTCCGCCGCCCTTTCCTGCCGGAGCCAGATTGCCCCAGAATTTGGAGTGGAGGAGATGCCCTCCTATGTGAAAGCAGAGCTCCTTCAACGTCGATTTCATGTCAAGCTCCGCGTTCTCCCTTCGGGCTTTGTCCAGCTTCTCCAATATCGAGTTTGCTCCAGTCACGTAAGCCTGATGATGCTTGTCGTGATGGATTGTGAGCTGTTCCTCAGAGATATGGGGCACAAGGTCCCCGTACCCATACTTGAGCTTCGGGAGGGAATAGAGTCGCACTTCTTCCATGATTGATCATCCCGTTTCGGCTGATTGAAAAACTAGAGCCGCCTGTATTTTATCGTTTTGGTTTGCCCGGGCTAGGGCATAGAAAGCGAGATTAACCTGATTCTAGATTGAAGTTGGGGGAACCTGGTATAATAACATCGGTTCGATTTGCCGGAATGGGGGGCCAGGGCATCATCTTCTCGGGCATAGCACTGGCGAGGGCTGCCTCCCTTTACGAGAGAAGAGGGGGAAGGGAGCTCTACGCCATCCAAACACAGTCCTATGGCCCAGAGGCAAGAGGGGGCTCCTCGAAGTGTGATGTCAGGATTTCGAGCACCGAGATCTTCCACCCCTTCATCGAGGTGCCGGACTACCTTGTCCTGATGTCGCAGCCCGCCTACGATCGCTTCATCGGCGCGACCGGACCGGACACAGTCGTCATTCTGGACGAGGCTTCTGTCGAGTCGAGACCCGATCTCAGATTCTACGAGATCCCTGCGCTGAGGAAAGCGGAGGATTTGGGGAAGAGAATCGTCGCGAACATCATCATGCTGGGGGCGTTCCTGGAAATCTCGCGGGTCGTCAGCAGGAAAGCGATGCTTGCGGCCCTCGACGACGTCGCCCCTAAGGGGACATCTGTGCTCAACGGGAAGGCTTTCAACTCCGGATTGGAACTGGGAAGGGTAGCAAAGGAACGGGCAGAGTGATCATCCTTTTCATGCCTTCTCCCTTTCTACATCTCATTCGCCGCATCAGTCCGAAGAACCTTGAATCAGCAAAAGATAAGACTGACGAAACCGTTGCCCTCCCAACCGGAGAGGACGACATGAACCTGGAATCCTTCAGAAGAGAGGGCAGAAAGGGACTCTCTGAAAGCGAGGTCAAAACCCTTCTCGCGGCTCATGGCATAAAGACCCCAGACTTCAAGGTGCCGGCGAGGGAAGAGCTCGAAACGATAGACATACGATTCCCGGTCGCGGTGAAGGTCTGCTCGCCGGAAGTGCTTCACAAGACTGACGTCGGGGG
>DYTM01000277.1 GCA_020725985.1 Methanomassiliicoccus sp. | reverse complement strand
CGAGCCGGGAGGCCCCCGACTTCTACACACGGAAGGCTGTCTTCTCTGGAGTGGTGGAGGAGATGGTGATCGAGGGGCTCGACAGGAAGAGCAGCATCCAGATCCTCAAGAACAGGTCAGTGCCTGACAAGCATCTCGAGGACCTCTATCGGGTGACGAAGGGGCACCCCCTCTTCCTCGAGCTCATCGAGGAGCCGGGGATGGTGCTCGACAAGAACATAAGAATGTTCATCGAGCAGGAGGTCCACTCGAAGCTGGACATGGCCGAGTGTCGCATCCTCGAGATTGCCTCGGTGTTCAGATACCCGGTCACGGTCGATACCTTCTTCATCATGGAGGAGGGGATTTCGAAGGAAGCTGGGGCTGGTCCCAGGGAGATGAAGTACGAGGACTACTCGGTCGACTACGACACCCTGGACGAACTCCTGGCGAAGTTCCTTCTGCAAGAATCCGCGGGTCGGATGATCGGGATGCACGATCTCATCCGCGACTTCTTCTACTCCCGGCTCACCCCGAAGCAGAGGGCAATCTACCACCGAGCCGCCTCGAAGTACTACCTCGGAGATACCTCCCCGCCCTCCTTCGTCGAGGCGATGTACCACAGCCTGATGGCAGGCGAATGCGGCGCTGCAGTGCAAATAGCCGCCGGCAGCGGCAGGGACATCATCGCCAAGGGATACGCCGCGAACTTCGCCCCCGTTCTCGGGAAGCTCCTCGCACAGTGCACTGGACTAGAGGGAGGAGACAGGATCGAGATTCTCCGGCTTCAGGGTGAGATACAGGACATGCAGGGAGAATGGGACGAGGCAATCTCGCGGTACAAGGAGATTCTCTCGCTCGCCGGCGCCGGCCGAGACAAGAGGACGATGGCCGACGCATGCAGGAGAATCGGGGCGATCGATCTGAAGAGGGCGAGGTTCGACGAGGCCATGCCCTTCCTCGAAAGGAGCATGTCTTTCGCCCGGGAGCTCGACGACAAGCACACGCTTCTGGACGTCTACTATGACATAGGCGGGATTCAGGAGCGGAAGGGGAAGTTCCGGGAGGCGATTTCCTCCTTCACGAAGGCGAAGGAGATTGCCGAGTCCATCGGGGAGGACGTCGGGTTGGGCAAGGCACTGTATGGCCTCGGGCGAGTCCACGGCCAGCTACTCGACCAAGAGAGCGCGATCGCGTTCAAGAGAAAAGCCCTT
>DYTM01000051.1:1532-8241 GCA_020725985.1 Methanomassiliicoccus sp. | reverse complement strand
CCGACATAGTGCTCGTCAGGAACGATCCGAGAGACGTCGCTAACCTGATGAGACTCTCGAAGAAGACGTACTCAAAGATGTTCCAGAATCTCCTATGGGCAACAGGCTACAACGCGTTAGCGATCCCCCTTGCAGCTGGCATTCTTTATGGTATTGGAGTGTTTCTCACCCCAGCAATTGGGGCTGTTCTGATGAGCGTCAGCACAGTAATAGTAGCGGTCAATGCGAGGCTTCTTAAGGGTTAGTGAGCAAGCCTTCGAATGCACCATATCATTGCTCCAGTCCCCAAACGTGCTGCCATCAAGAGATCTATGAGAGTTCCAGTAGCGCAAGAAAAGAAGAAATGAAAGAGGCTTAGTGCTGGGGCAATAATGCATAGGCGGCAGCCAGGATCACCCCAAGTATGAATACGCCAATTCCAGCATAGAATCCTGCAGAGACGAGTTCTGGGACATGATTGGAGAGCCAAGCCGCCCCACTTACTAAAAGTACCATTAGGACGCCAATACCTGCAAGCAATCCAGCTACGCGCTCTCTGCTTCTCAGTGATGTCCTTGCATCTGCAGTACTACTGTGCGTATGCGTGCTTTCCATAGTTCTCACCTCCTTGTCATTTCTTTTCGAGACTGCGTTGCGATATCTTGTCAAATGCCGGGGCAGTCGTCACGGCTTTGCGGAGAAACCATCGCCACCATCGTCCTAGTCCATGTCGATTTGATTTTCGCGATTTGCACATTCCCCGATTTTTCGAAAACGTGTATTTTGCGCACATTCTTCACGATTCTCTCGATTCTCAGTCTTCTTTCAATCATCCTCCTGGACATCGAATCTGGGAGCTTTGCGATCTGGATCGTTGGATTGTTGTTCTTCCCCGTCATGGCTATCATACTGTCTTGGAGCGCCGTTCTTGGTGGCGTGATTGAATCGATTGTGTCATCTGAGATTAAGTCAATTCTCTCCTTCTGGCTGTTCATGCGCGCCACTTTCGCTTGTGCTATCACCATTGTCTTCTACTACTTGATTGAGAAGACCTTCCTGAACGGCGGAGTCTGAGCGGCGGAATCGGCTAGAGGCGAACCCCCATTCCGGGGAGGATGCTAGGAGTATCGGATTCATCTCGACAATCCGCTGCCCGGGATGGCCCAAGGCATGGGCGGACTATTGTGGCCTATCCGGACTGACAACAATCGGTGAGCACATGGATTCTCCCCTCAGGCCTCGGGGGCAATGACAACCAGTTCCCAAACAAGAGGGAATACCTGCTGCTAAGGTGTCTTCAATTCCCTACTGATTGCGATTGCATGCGGGTTGTTTGGACAGCTACGCGTCTCTGTCGTGCCCCCTGGACATCCATTTCTTCTGGCGGGTAACAGGAGTCGGGCTATTCTTCTACGAAAGCTGACTCTATGTCTGCGGTGTCATAGTAGTGCCGCTGCTCACAGATCTTACCGTCCCGCAGAACGAACACCATCACCCAGTCGTGGTCATATGTCCTGCCTGTGGACAACGAGGTTCCCCGATTTCTCCCCTCCACGACGACGCGATCGTCCTGAGCTGTGAATCTAAGGTCCCTGAACGGCTCGATCCTGGATTTCTGAGACAGTTCTCGGAAGAACTCCATCGCCTCCTCCCGCCCGCGGCGGGCACGGCTCCAGGTGATGCCGCGGTGTTTCACTCTTGTCACAGGGGACTGCCACTCCACATCGTCCGTCAGCGCATCTCTCACTGCTTGGGTGTCCCCGCGTCCGCCGGCGGCAAAAAGCCGCCGCACAATCTCGACGTTCTCCCTCTCACCCATTGTATCTGGTGATATCATTGCCTGCTGAGTCATAAATATTGCTGCGCCGCGGGAAGGCCGTGCTCATTGAGCATGGCATGGGCCCGAGATAGTTCCAATCGTGACTCCCGACTGGTATCAGTCTGGGTCTCTCCTCGGACCAGGTCAATCTGGAACAGGAACGTTGTGAGAAAGGAATGTTTTTATATCACGGACTTCGAAGGAGTGTATGAACATGAAATCGGCAGAGAATTGCCCACCAGTCGACTACAGAATGCTCTCGAAGGTCATCGTGGGCAGCGTTGGCATGAATGAATCGGCTGCAGAGGAGCTCGCGCTCCGGATGCTCAACTACTTCGGGTACGAGGAAGAGGTCATAGACAATATGCTGGATCAGGAGGACCGGAGACTCTTCTACTTCCTTCAGGACCTGAAGCTATTAAAGACCCATTGGGAGGAGGCTGTCCTGCCAAGCGGGAGGACCTGGAGGATATTCTACTGGAAGCTGAACGCGGACCACATATGCCGGGAGGTGAGGAAGCTCGAGGAGAATGTTGACGAGATAGTCAGTCTCTACGAGACCCTCCCGGAGAATGCCTGGTCCAGGGAGAGACCAGAGGTCGCGGCCGAGTGACTAGTGACCTTTTTCTAGCGAGTCACGGATACACCATCTGATGCCGATGAGGCGCCAGCGGAAGATTCTGATTGTCGTGGTAGACGGGATGGGGGACAGGTCTGTCAAAGAGCTTGGCTGGAGGACCCCGCTGCAGTCCGCGAAGA
The DNA here is from genome assembly GCA_020725985.1 of Methanomassiliicoccus sp. Lineage (GTDB taxonomy): Archaea > Thermoplasmatota > Thermoplasmata > Methanomassiliicoccales > JACIVX01 > DYTM01. Next base: position 5,684 of record DYTM01000051.1, on the reverse strand, counting down.
GACCGAACATGAATTGGTACGCTGAGAACGGCGCGAGCGGTCTCGTGGATGTCATCGCCCCGGGTGTGCCCCCCGGAAGCGACACCTCCCATCTCGCGATCCTTGGATACGGTCCTAGGGAGGTATACACCGGCAGGGGTCCTTTCGAGGCCGCCGGCGTCGGTTTGGTCGGGAAGAAGGGGGACGTGGCCTTCCGATGCAACTTCGCCACCGTCGACAGCGAAGGCAATGTCCTCGATCGCAGGGCCGGAAGGATCAAACAGCCGGAGACGACCGAACTCGCCGCTTCCCTGGTAGGCATGAGGATCGAGGGGGTGGAGGCGGTGGTCAAGGAGGCGACCGAGCATCGCGCCGTCCTTCTTCTGAGGGGGCCGGGGCTTTCCCCACTGGTCTCGGACGTCGACCCCCACGACCTCAGCCCCATCCGAACGTGCGAGCCATTGGCCCAGGAGGCGAGAAAGACCGCTCGGGTCGTCAATGCGTTCGTCCAGAAGTCTTACGAGAGGCTGAGAGTACACCCGGTGAACGCCCGGAGGAGGGGCGAGGGGAAGCCCGAGGCCAACATTCTTCTCCCGAGGGGAGCCGGTGTGTTCCCGGACTTGGCGGAGTTCTCGAGCCGCTACGGTCTCGCGGGCGCTTGCGTTGCTGGAGTCTCGCTCATCAAAGGAATATGCAGGGTGTGCGGGATCGAGGTGGCGGAGGTGCCTGGGGCGACGGGGGGACTGGACACAGATATGAGAGCAAAGGCCGAGGCAGTCTCGAGCCTTCTTGAATCGAAGGAGTTCGTTCTTCTCAACGTCAAGGCGACGGACATCCCCTCCCATGACGGCGATTTCAAGAAGAAGATCGAAATCATCGAGAAGGTCGACGGCATGATAGGCCAGCTGAGGACGACAATACCCGCCGATACGGTTGTGGCGATTCTCGCGGACCACTGCACCCCCGTGGAGGTAGGGGAGCACAGCGGGGACCCGGTCCCCCTCGTTGTCTACTCCGAGGACGGGGTGAGGGATGGCCTTTCCAGCTTCGATGAATCATCGGCATCGAGAGGAGGCCTCGGAAGGATTCTTGGGAAGGACCTGCTGCCGATCCTCCTCGACCGGGCAAACCGCTCGGAGAAGTTTGGAGCGTGAGTCCGGGCCCGGAGACACCTCGGCGAGCATCCCAGGAACCAATATATTGCGCCTCGGCATTCCTCTCCCCGTGAAGTTCTGCTACTGTCCCGAGTGCAAGAAAATCCATCCGAAGAACTGGTACTCAAGGGACAAGTGCGAGATCTGCAAAGGGGAGTGCAAGACCTTTGTCGTGAAGAGGACGATATACGGATGGCTGATGTACGTTTTCAGTCTGCTCGGAGTCGTTGTCCTCGTCCTATATGTGGGCCACTTCCAAATGGGTTGGGAGGCCTTTGGCATCATGAAATCCGTTCCGTCCGATCTCGCCGTCGTCATCCTTTTCGGCTCTATACTCGCCTCATTCGTCTTTCAGTACCTGGAGCTCTCGAAGACATCCGAGATTGCGGAGAGGATTTCCCGATCGAAGGATTTCCGCAGCTGAACCCGTCTCAGTCTGCGCTGCGCCATGCTCTCAGTTCAAAGACGATCCCCGCTTCGATCGCGTCGATCGAAGAGACGAAGGTCTCGTAGCCACGGGAGCCATCGGGGATGCCCGTCCCGTCTTCTATCACGATCGAGGAGCCGAACCCCTCCGCAGTCCATCGGAAACCGAATCTCGGCGCAAGCAGGCCCGACAGAATCCGCGACATCTCTTCCTCCGCCTGGGCCATATCCGCCTCCTCGCCTCCAACAGAAAGGAGGAGAATCGCTCCCTGCCCAACCGTGAAAGACTTGTTCTCCGCAAATCGTTGAATTGATGGGATGTCAATCGTCGCTCTGAGGAAGACCGAATGCGCCCTGTTGATGTACTCCTGGAATTCGTCGGAAACTTGCGGTGAGTCATTGGATAGCGCCCCGATCATCGAGACCGACACCAGGGAAGACGCGGCTAGGAACACCAGGGCGTCGAGGAGCAATGCCTGTCCTTCTCTTCTTCCCCTCATCCTACCACGCCCAGATGGCTGCAATACAGGCCCTCACCTCGGAGTCGGAGATCCTCAGATTGACCGGCATCGTCATGCTGAAGAGGCGCTCTGGATCGTGCGGAATCTTCCCTTTCTCAACGACCACGAATGACACATCCAGAGAGGAGGGGTCGGTGACGATAACCTTGAACCCCGCCACCCCACCATCGATATGGTAATCCTTCCCTGTCAGACTTCCCACGGCCGAGAGGTCCAGCATCCCGTCGGCGGAGAATATGTCGCCGTCCCCCAGGAACTGGGCCATCAGGTCCTCGCAAGCCCTTTCCATCCTTCCGCCAGCATCCATCTCCTCCACCTCATTGGCGACGAAGGGAAGGGTGAAGGTTATGAAGACCACTCCGATTGTGATAACCATGAGGGCGACGATGGCCTCGAAGAAACCTCCAATCCCGTCCGACCTCCCTCTCAGGTCCCTGAGGTGAACGCCCTCGAAATTCCGATTTCCGCCTGTCCCCCTTCTCTCGAGCATTGAATCTGCGTAGAATGCAGAGGCACTCCCAGGTTAACGGGCTGCCATTACAGTTAGCCATTCCGAACGATTGTCCCCTGTGAAGATGCAGTATCGGTCTTGAGGGCGGTCACTGAACGCCTCTTAGGTAGTGGCCCGAGGTGACCGAGCCGCATCTCCTCACAATTTCCTCCTTCATCCCCATGTCCCGGTCATGAAAGGCCTTCGCGACGAGCGCACACAGCTTCGCATCCCTTCTCCTCAGGTCGAGGCCGATCGAATCCACCCCCATGTCAACGATCTCCTCGACAAAATCCAAAAGGAGGAGGTCCGATGAGTTGAGGATGTGCGCGTAGCCATCCCCGTCCCTGTAGATCTGGAATCTCTTTGCCCTTTCGTCGGTGAGCAGACCCTCTGCAATGGTCGGATCTCTGGTGATCATGAGTTCGATCCGGCCGAACGCCATGATCTCGACTCTCCCGCCGAAATGCTGAAGGACGCCCTTGATGTCCTCTTTCGAAAGCTCGACTGAGAGGGTGTACTGGTAGAGGTCCGGCAAGGTCAGGCTGTTGAAGAAGTTCAACGAATAGTGACCGTACAGCCTCCGGTCCGCGTACCTGTGGTTCTGCCCAAGGGTACTGACCATGACCGCTTGCCAATTGACGTCTGGAACGGTCGGCGTGAACCTCGGCAGCATGAGGACCGCTTCCACTCCTGAAGTCTCACAGAGGCGCAGGGCATCATCGAATTGCCTGCTCGATTCGAAATAGACCCTCGTGGCGTAGGGGAGCACGCTCTCGAGCGATTTGAGTGAGGAGATGTAGAAGGAAAGCTCGCCTTTCGACCCATGCCTCTTCCTCTCTGGGAGCTCTAGATTTGCGGAGCTCTTCTCGGCACGGCATCGGGGGAAATCCAGGGCCTCGATCCTGTCCGCGATCTTCGTGAACTCGCGGTCCCTCGTCTTGTGCACCATGTATCTGCCTGGCTGAAGTGGGAAAGGCGGCCGGAGCTCGAGCATTCCCGCCGACATCTTCATCGACCCTATCTCGAACCCTCCAACCTTGTCGCCGTCGCGATAGAGCGTCACCCCGTCCCCCTTTCTTAGATTCGCCTCCTTCAAGCGTAGGACGCGGCCTTCGACCCTTCCCTCTCCGAGAATGAGACCTCTCGAGTCGGGGTATGCTCTCCTCATGATCTCCGTCTCCGACAAGTACCCTCGGGTGAATCCTCGATTGAACGCCGTCTCCAGCAGTTCCCGCTCCTTCTCCGTGACGAGCTCGCGCTCCCCTCGCTCCGCCCTCTCGATCGCGGCCTTGTAGATCTTCGTCGCCAGGTAAACGTATACGGGGGATCTCATCCTCCCTTCGATCTTCAGCGCGTCAATGCCTATCTGAAGCAGCCTGGGGATAGACTCAACCGAAAACAGGTCGGCCGTGCTGAGGAGGTACCCCCTTTCATTCCCAAGAACGTAGGACTTGCGGCAGGGCTGCGCGCACATTCCCCTGTTCCCGCTCCTTCCGCCAACGATGCTGGAGAAGAGGCATTGCCCCGAGACTGAATAGCATAGCGCGCCGTGGATGAAGACCTCGAGGCCGATGCGTGT
>DYTM01000051.1:796-1522 GCA_020725985.1 Methanomassiliicoccus sp. | reverse complement strand
TCAAGCTGCTCGAACGAGAGCTCCCTGGCAAGTATCGCGCGGTCGATCCCGGACCTCTCGGCCCAGATAGCGCATTCGGGAGAATGTATGCCCATCTGGGTGGAGGCGTGGATCGGGACGCGGAAGTTGTCCTTGATCATCCTAAGCACCCCCCGATCCTGGACGATGAACGCATCCACCTCCATCGAGGAAAGGGTGTCCAGATATGAGAAGATGGAGCCAAGCTCCTTCTCCTTTATGAGGGTGTTGACCGTGACGAAGACCGCCGCCCCGTGATCGTGCGCCAGCTTGACGGCGCCCTTGAGCTCGCTGAGAGTGAAGTTCTCGGCGAGCCTTCTCGCTCCGAACTGCTTCCCGCCCAGGTAGACGGCGTCCGCCCCTCCCAGTATTGCGGCCTTCAACGATTCCTTCGAACCGGCCGGAGCGAGAAGTTCCACGCCTCTTGATTGATACTGCAACTTATAAATCCAAAGGTGAGGCGGACTGAGCTGTCGAACGCCATCCATCCGATCAGGCGTCCTCGATTGACAGTCGATTCTCGCGTCGAAGGCGAGCGCTTTCAGGGTCGATGGCGGAGATGCACATGCGGTACTCAGGCCCAACACAAGCTACAGTTAGCAGGAAGATGGATGACCGCTCGACGGGTCTCCGTGCCCGAGGAGTTATGAGGATCAGTGTTCGCTCATTTGCCAGATCGCGGACCAAAAGGAGAAAGAGGCTCCCGGG
>DYTM01000051.1:0-786 GCA_020725985.1 Methanomassiliicoccus sp. | reverse complement strand
CGCTTCCGCGCCGTCATCGGGATGCAAGCACGGAATGGAAGGGAATAAGCTCGTTGTCGAGTGTCAGGGCTGCGAAGGATCGCAGGATTTGAGGGATGCGAGATGCTTCGAATCCTTGGTCAACGTCATGAGGAGCGAGAGGTCGGTGGACGAGATCCTACTTGTCCGTGAGCTCGACGTCTCCTTCGACAAGAGGGTCGTCAGAATCCTCTGGGATCTCGCCCAGATTACCAGTCTCGCCTGGGAAATGATCGGTTCGAGGACCGAGTACGAACAATGCCTTCGCTGCCCCAACAACCCCGCGAATGTGTCAAGAGGGTTAGTCGGATGCTTGCTTTCCGGCCGCCAGGTCGAAGTGATTGAGTCTTCGAGCACTTCCGGCGACCCGAGGTGCCGGGAGTGCGCGGGACGGTCAAATCGCGCCATCGAGACCATTCGGGCCGAGCTCAGAAAGATGGAGCGGCGGGTGGCGAGGGAGGCTTTCCTGGTGGTGTCGGATGACTAGGCTCGTCCTCCGGCCGCGGGAGCAGGAAACGCAGGCTCCGAGAAGTCCCATCCTGAGGGGTCTGCATAGACTCGTCGAGGAGGGAAGCATGATACGCCCTCACTTTTCGGGATGCTGGGTCATTCGGGGTTTCCCCTCTAACGCCGAGGTCATCAACGAGTACGATCTCCCGGACGCGAAAGTCCGGATACTCTCACTCCCGGGAGGGGTGAGAGCCTTCTATCATCTCACACCGTGGGAGTACGAGCTTCCGCCCGATCAGGTCGGCATGATCATCGCGA
>DYTM01000276.1 GCA_020725985.1 Methanomassiliicoccus sp. | reverse complement strand
GTCTCAGGCAGTCCGTCCCTCGCGGCCGATCAGCCGGTTCCATCCCCTCTCCATCCTCGCCTGCAGTTTCGAGAGATCGAGGGAAAAGGCCAGTATCCCTATGAGGATGCCGAAGACCGCCCCTCCGATGACATCGAGGGGGAAATGCACGCCGTAGTAGACCCTGCCGAACCCGACGAAGAAAGCGAAGGTGAAGAGAGGAAGAAGGAACTTCTTGTACTTCATCCCGAGGACCGCGGCCGCGGCGAAGCTTCCCTCTGTGTGGCCCGAGGGGAAGGAGGGGTCCGCGGGCAGGTAGAGGGAGTTGATGTCCGGAAGGATTTCGAAAGGACGCGGGCGGTCGATGAGGTACTTGAGGCTCCCTCCGACGGCGATGTGTATCAATATCGCGACGAGGAGGTAGGTGGCCGCCTCCCTCTTCCCCGCGATCCATAGAATGAAGATCGCCGCGAACCAGAAGTAGAACGATCCCATCTCGGAAAAGATCCTGCAGGCGAGTTCGTACGACGGATTCCACCACGAGTTGACCGCGAGAAAGAGGGAGGTGTCCCACGCAACGGCGTTCTGGCATTGAAGGAGAAGATAGAAGAGAACGATTGCCAGGGCGAGGAAGTAGAGGAGGACGAGCTCCCTTCTCAACGCTAGTTTCACTCCTGCCATGGCAAAGCTCCCGAGCGACAGGGAATGAATGGCCCCGCGCGGTTAAAGCATCTTCCGAGTCCGCTCAGGACCGCTTTCCCCGCGTCCCTGGGAACGTTTATCTGCCGTCCCATCCATAGTTTATCAGAATGTTCGAGAAGATCCTCTTCCCGATCGACTTTTCCGAGCAGTCGATAATGATGGTCGACTGCGCCCTCGAGCTCAGGAAGTCATCTTCCTTCACGTCCCTCCGAAGGGAACGAAACTGACCGACGATCAGGAGAAGGTCGTCAAGGACATCGTCGGAAGGATGGTGGCGAACGGGCTCAAGGCCCGCTTCGCGATGATAGAAGGCGATCCGGTCACGGTCATAGCGGAGACGGCGGAGAAGGAGGAGGCGACGGCTATCGTAATGGCGTCGAGCGGAAAAGGGAGGGCGAGGGAGTTCCTCGTCGGCAGCACCTCGTTCGGTGTTCTCAGGAAGACCACGAAGCCCGTCCTGATCGACAAGTTCCTGGTGATTGAGAAGGACGGAACGAGGAAGGTGAAGCCCGCATGCACCCTT
>DYTM01000050.1 GCA_020725985.1 Methanomassiliicoccus sp. | reverse complement strand
GCCCAGCACGGCAAGCCCCCATCTCTTTCTCATCACCGCGAACACACCGCCTATAAGGGCGATCAGGCCGATGACTATCCAGATCACTCCGCACGCGACCAGGATGCCCTCCACCATTCCGATGATGTCCCCGCCTATCATTCCTCCGAAAAGGTCCTCGACCATCGAAGCAGCGCCGGCAAGGATGCCGCCAAGGATGAGCCCAAAGATCCCCGAGATGACAACCAATACGCCCCCTATGACCGGCTTCGATGTCATCAGTTTCCCGCTGACGGCAGCAGCGGAAGGCTTCTTCGACGGAGGAGCCGGCTTCGCCGCCTCAGGCCTGATCTCGTAACCACAGTGCGGACAGACATTGGCATCTGGCGGAACCGCGCCCCGGCAACTCGGACAGGTGGCATCGATTATCTCGTCAAACGGTCGTTCCTCCAATCCTAACACCTCCCTCTTCTCTGAAAGGGATGTGAATGATATCGCCTTCTCTTTATTTAAGTTGCTCTGGAACCCTCAGCACCCGGACTAGCATAGGCAGGCAAGAAAAGGGGGAATAAAAGGGAAGAGGAAATGAGTTTCTATCGCCTCAATGCATCTGGGCGGCGACCTGGTCCTCGAACTGCCACTGGACCTTGAAGTGGTCGTTCATGTCATCTATCAGGACGTAGTACCAGTAGATGAGAAAGAGGCCCATCGTGAGGACTGTGACGATCAGGTAGAGGATGAAGGACCTCTCCGGCAGGGACCTCCACGAGGGAAGGATGACGGTCATCCCGTGATGCGAGGAGGACGCCTGAGCCTGCTGGGTGAAGGCGTGCCACCTCTTGTCGTGCTCGTTCCCGAACTTCGTCAGGAAGTACAGCATGTACGCGAGGAAGATGAAGCCGACGAAGGGGATGAAGATCAGTATCGCCCAAAGAGTGGCCGAGTGCTCCCCCTCGTTCGCCCTCGCCTCGTACTGGATGCTGTCCATCGTCGCAATGTGCGAGGAGAGCATCTGGCTCATGTTCTTCTCCCTGCTCTTGATCCTGATGTACTCGATGAGGGCGGCCCTCAGCATCGCCTCCCTCTTCGAGTGAAGGTTCTGCCTGTCGATGAGCCTGTAGTTGAGCACGGCGAATAGAATCGCGGCAATGACGACTGCGACCACTACTCCCACGACCCACACAATCACCGCCCCGGTGACCCAACCCGAGAAGGCGAGCACTATCATCCCGATACAGATTGCCACGGCCACGGCGAGGCTTGCCAGTACGGGAAGGAGTATCCACATCACCGAGAGAATCTCGTCCGTCTTCGGCCTGGCACGGATCGCCTCCACGAACTGTCCCCTCGCGGCAGCCTCGGTGGCCGGGGGGTGATGCGCGGAACCGATCCCGGGCGGCGGGACCTGAGACGGGGCCGGGGCGCGGAGGTCATGACCGCATTTCTGGCACCATCTGGACCCGAATGGCATCGTCGCCCCGCATGCAGGGCATCTTATCGTTTCTTCCATTTTCACGGCACCCCATCGAAGAAGTTGACTCTAATGTATCTTGACCATGCCTTAATTAAACTTGCCTCTCTCCTGCGGGGGAAGCGCGCCGCCGGACGGCTGCTTCACTTCCTGACAACAATCGCCCCGTATCCCACGACGTCCTTCATCGGGTACACGTCCCCCGACGTGCCGTACTTGAGAAGCTGCGCCTCCCGGCCTCTGACCGCCTCGAGCATCATCATGACCGGTCCGTAGCCGCACATCGACACCTCCCTCCGGAGGACCGTGTCGTACACCCCCTTGGGGTTGAGGCGGAGGATCTGGTCGATCACCTCCGCGTCCCTCTTCTTCGCCACCGCCTCCGCCACGTAATGAGAGAAGTCGGTGGAGGCGATGACCACCACGTCCCTGTCCCAGATCGCGTCCCGCAGCTGGGAGCCGGCCTCCTTGGCCGTCTCGTAGTCCTGGAGGGCCATCGAGATCGGAAGGATCTTGACCTCGCCGGAGAAGTACTGAATGAACGGCAGCTGGACCTCGATCGAGTGCTCGTACTGGTGGGCGATCGGATCGATGACGAACCAGCGCTCCAGGTCACTCGCCATTTCCTTGTCGATCTCGCAGGTGCCTAGCGGGGTGACGAAATCCTCTGCAGCCAATGCGACCGCGCTCCCGATGGCGTTGTGGTTGGGGCCGATGATCACGAAGGTCTCCGGGAACCCGTCTTGCACGAGCGCGGCGTAGACATGCGCGGCGATCGGTCCGGAGAACGTGTAGCCAGCATGAGGAACGACCGCCCCTACAATCCTCCGCTCTCCTGTCGAGAGCTCAGGAACGCTCCCCGGACCGAAGGGGGAGAGAAAGCAATTCCGTATCTCTTCCCTCAGGTCCTTCTCCCTCCCGGGGTAGAACTTGCCCGCGACAGTCGGATGCCTCATCCTATCGTAGAAAGATTAAGGGGGAGGTTATTTCAACGTTTGGACTAGCGCAGGCTCAGAGGCTCGCTTCGAAATCGTCGATGACCATCTTGAAGTCGGCGTCCTTCTCGATAACCTTCTTCTCCTTCAGCATCTCCCGGGTCATGAGCCAGTAGATGCAGGCGAGCGCTCTCCTTCCCTTGTTGTTCGTTGGAATGACAAGGTCCACGTTCCTCGTCTCGTTGTTCGCGTCGCAGAGCGCCACGATCGGAATCCCCACGTTGAGTGCCTCCGCCACCGCCTGCTGGTCGGCGGCCGGGTCTGTGACGAAGAGCACCTCCGGCTCCATGTACTGCGGAAGAGCGGGGTTCGTGAAAATCCCGGGGATGAACCTCCCGGGAATGACCTGGACACCCACCGCCTTTGCGAACATCTTCGCCGGCTTTTGGCCGTACTGCCTTGCCGATACGACGACGATCTGATCGGGAGCGTATCGGGACAGGAACTTGGCGGCAGCCCTGACGCGCTGGTCCGTCTGCTTGACGTCGAGAACGTATAGGCCGTCGGACCTCACCTTGAATATGAACTGCCTCATGTCGGCGCTCTTCTGCTGGGTACCGATGTGAACGCCTGAGGTGAGGTACATGTCCTCAGGAACCAGAAGCTCTGTGCTCAACTCTTCCGTCATTGAAAAACCACATGTCTCTCTCTTGACCGTGATGGGAATGACGCCCTTCTCGAACTCCAGCATGGCGATATGAATGGGATCGATCGTCCCTTCGGGAATCTCCATGAGAACGGGCGCACCCAGCGATATCTGAAGGGCCCTGGCGCCGATGATGCGCGCCTTCTCAAATCGGGTAAATTTCACAAAGTCACCAAGCCGGGATTTTCCCCATATTGACCGGGGCCTTATAAACCTTTTGTACCGGCTCTGGAGCGCATCCAGATGATTCGCTGCCGGGCAACCCGACGCCCCGAGACCAGCTCCCGCCGCCTTCGCGGAATCATCTTGAAAGCCTTTCCCTCATGTACGGAACGAGGCCTCCCCGATCGAGGATCTCGAGGAGGAAGTCAGGAGGGGGAGCGAATCGGATCTCGAGACCGTCGGACTCCCGAGTTATGCTTCCGAGCTGCATGTCAACCGTTGCGACGTCCCCGGCTCTCAGCTGGGTGCTCACCCTGGGGCAGATCACGACAGGGAGTCCGATATTGATCGCGTTCCTGTAGAATATGCGGGCGACGCTGTCGGCGAGGACCGCGCCCACCCCCTTCTGCCTCAGCACGGCCGGAGCCTGCTCCCTGCTCGACCCGCATCCGAAGTTCCGGCCGGCGACTATGATGTCCCCGGACTTGACATTCCGACTGAACGAGATGTCGATGTCTTCCATCGCATGTTCGGAGAGGGACCGCAGGTCGTAGTCGTCCAGGTACCGGCCGGGGATGATGAGGTCGGTGTTGACGTGATCCCCGTACAGCCATACTCTGCCTTTGATCAACTCACACCTCCCTCGGGTCCGTGATCTCGCCCTTCAGAGCGCTCGCGGCGACCGTCTCAGGGCTTGCGAGATAGATCTCCGAGTTGGGGTTTCCCATCCTCCCCTTGAAGTTGCGGTTCGTCGTCGATATGCACCTCTCCCCTGCGGCGAGGATTCCTTGGTGAGCCCCGAGGCAGGGGCCGCATCCGGGGTTAAGGACGATCGCTCCGGACTTGACGAGCGAGGCGAGCGTCCCCGCTTCTGCTGCATCGATGTACACCTCTCTCGAGGCCGGCACGACGATGAGTCTCGTCCGGTCCGCTATCCTCCTTCCCCTCAGAATGGCCTCGGCGGCCTGCAGGTCCTCAAGCCGGCCGTTCGTACAGGAGCCGAGAAGGGCCTGGTCGATCTCGATTCCCGAGACCTCCTCGACTGGGACGACATTGTCGACCGAGTGAGGCTTGGCGACCTGAGGGTGAAGTGAGGAGATGTCGAAGTTGACCTCGTCAGCGATCTCTGCCGAGGCATCGGAGGTCTCCGTCCCCCACGGCCTGCTCGTCCTCGGCCCGAGCCATTCCTCTGTCTTCCCGTCAGGAAAGACCACGCCCGCCTTCGCTCCCATCTCGACGCTCATGTTCGAGAGGACCATTCTGCTTGAGATGGACATCCGGTCGATCGTATCCCCGACGAACTCGACGCACATGTAGTCCGCACCGTCCGCGCCGAGGTCCCCGATGATGCTGAGAATGACATCCTTCGCGGAGACGCGCCGGGGAAGCGATCCGCCCACCCGCACCCTCAAGGTCTCGGGGATCCTGAACCAGAGCTCCCCGGTTGCCCAGACGGCGGCCATCTCGGTGGCCCCGATGCCAGTAGAGAAGGCCCCGAGCGCGCCGTAAGTGGTCGTGTGGGAGTCGCACCCTACCACAAGCATACCCGGGACAATGTGCCCCTTCTCCGGAAGGACCTGGTGGCAAATCCCCTCTTTCAAGTCGTAGAAGTGCGGGAGACCCTGTTCGATTGCGAACCTCCTTACCGCCCGGTGACCTTCCGCGGTCTTGGAGGTGTTGGCTGGAACGCGGTGGTCAAAAAGGACCACGACCTTCTCGCAGTCCCATATCCTCTCTGCACCCATCTCCCTGAACGCCTTGACGACGAGGGCGGAGTTCTCGTGGGACATGGCGAGGTCGACCTTCGCGCTCACTATATCGCCGGGTGAAGCTTGTCTGCCGCTCGCCCTGAAGAGCACCTTCTGAGCGAAGGTCATTCCGGCCATGGATGTGTCGAAGTCCCTTCTTCCCTTATATCGGTATTGGTGCCCTCCAAGGTGGCCATTTTTCGATGATTGTCGATATTCAACTTCGATATTTTTTAATATGTATCCCGAGGTACCCGTGAACTTCAACGCTTCGGAGGGAGCGGTGTGGAAAACGAGACGCTACCGTCAGAAAGAGCAGGGAACCTTGAGAGCTATGAGAAAGCGTGCAAGGACTTCACCTGGGCATCGGGGGAAGAGGAGTTCGAATGGTCCTCCGGGGGACCGTACAACATCGCTCACGAAGCGATCGACAAGCACGCCTCGAGCTGGCGGAAGAACAAGGTGGCGCTATATTGGGAGAGCGCCTCGGGGAAGATGCGGAAGTTCACCTTCGGGGAGATGAGAAGGGAAACGAACAGGTTCGCGAACACCCTCGTGGGACTGGGGGCGAAGAGGGGGGATAGGGTGTTCGTCTACCTCGATCGGATTCCAGAGGCGTACATCACCGCCTTCGGAACGATGAAGATGGGGGGCATCTTCGCCCCCATCTTCTCTGCCCTCGGTCCCGACGGCGTCCGGGACAGGATGCTCGACGCCGGAGCGCGCTTCCTTGTCACCACTCCCCAGCTCTTCGAAAGGGTCCAGCCCGTGATGGAGAGCCTGACGGAGCTCTCGACCGTCATCCTCGTCTCCGCTGGAACGGAACAGGCCCCCGACAAATGCGTGTGGTTCAGGGAGCTGATGCGGGCTTCATCCCCCGATTTCGAGACGGAAAGGATGGCGCCCCATGAGCCGTACGTGATCCACTACACCTCCGGGACGACTGGCAAGCCCAAAGGCGTGCTGCACGGCCACAAGGCGATGGTCCAACAGCTCGTGACGAGCAAGTTCGTCCTCGATCTGAAGGAGGGGGATACATATTGGTGCACCTCCGATCCCGGCTGGGTGACCGGCACTTCGTACGGAATGGTGGGTCCGTGGCTTCTGGGCTCGTCCCTCCTCTCGTACGAGGGGCGGTTCGACCCCCGCACCTGGTATTCCCTGCTCGAGCGATACGAGGTCACGGTCTGGTACACCGCCCCCACCGCCCTCAGGATGTTGATGAAGGCCGGGGACGACCTCGTGGGGGAGTTCAGTTTCCCTTCGCTCCGGCACGTGTGCAGCGTCGGGGAGCCTCTGAACCCTGAGGTGATCCGGTGGGCGATGAGGACGATGGGGAAGAGGGTCCACGATACCTGGTGGCAGACCGAGACGGGGGCGATGCTCATCTGCAACTATCCCTGCTCGACCATCAAGCCCGGGTCGATGGGGCGACCCATACCCGGAATCCAGGCTGGGATCGTGGATGAGGAGGGGCAGGATCTCCCGCCCGGCCGGGAGGGGTTCCTCGCCGTCAGGCCGGGATGGCCCTCGATGATGGTAGGCATCTGGAGGAACGCTCCTCGGTATCGCGAGTATTTCAAGATCCCGGGATGGTACGTCTCGGGGGACATGGCATTCAGGGACGAGGAGGGATATTTCTGGTTCCTCGGAAGGGCGGACGACGTGATCAAGAGCTCCGGGGAGAGGATCGGTCCTTTCGAGGTGGAGAGCGCCCTTCTGGAGCATCCTGCGGTGGCGGAGGCAGGGGTGATCGGGAAACCGGACGAGATAAGGGGCGAGATAGTGAAGGCGTTCGTCTCCCTCAGGCCTGGATACGTCCCGTCCGACTGGCTGAAGGCGGAGGTATCCCAGTTCGTGAAGCAGAAGCTCGCCGCCTACGCCTATCCGAAGGAGATCGACTTCGTCGATTCCCTGCCGAAGACGAGGAGCGGGAAGATACTGAGGCGCGTCCTCAAGGCGAGGGAGTTGGGCCAGGAGGTCGGGGACCTCTCGACGCTCGAGAAATGATCACTTCGTCATCTGCTTCGAGACGTACTTGAACATGTCCCGCCAGGTGAGGTAGCCGACGAGCTTCCTCTCCTCGTCGACGACCGGAAGGTGCCGGATGTCCTTCTCGGACATGAGCCTGAAGGCGTCCGCGAGCTTCGCCGTCGGACTGATGGTGACGACCGGCCGGCTCATCACCTCGGACACCTTCATGTAAAGGGTCTTGGATTGATTCTGAAGGTACCGCCTGAGAAGGTCCCTCTCGGTGAATATTCCGACGACGCGGTCGTTCTCCTCCACCACCACGCTCCCGACGTCGTTCTCGACCATCAGCTCGATCGCGCTCAGCACCGAGTCGTCGACCGATACAATCTCCTTCTTCCTTGTCATGAAGTCCTTGACGGTGTGTGCCATCCTCTCAAGAGACGATTGTCAATTACCGTCATAAAATGATTGGTGAGAAACCATGCAGACGGGGACACGAAAAAAACCACCGATCCGAGGGAGGCTAACAGGTCCTGCCCCAGACGTCCCCGGCGGAGCCATTCTGGGTGAGCAGGTTGACCAGGAAGCGCTTCTCGTCGTCGTCAGCGAAGGCGACCGCGCCGATCTTGATCGTGCAGGTCACGGTCTTCCTCTTGTGCACTTCGATGATCCCACTCCCCTCTCCAGGCTGTTGGACGATCTTCAAAGTCAGATACATTCTCTCGCCCCCTCTCAGCGTTCCAGTCCGAACAGAAGTGGCCGAGGGAAGCACATCTCGATATTTCTACCTTGCGCGTACCGGCGATCGGATTGTCAGGAGCCGTCAGAAGGCGCTTGGGTCGGACTCCTGAGAATGAAGACGCTCCCGTGGGGCTCGTTGTCCTCGATGCTCACCGTGCCTCCGTACCGCTCCATCGTTCTCTTGACGAGATAGAGACCGAGCCCCGATCCCTTGTTCTCGCCGTGGCTGAATCCTTCATCGAACACCCTGTCCTTGATCCCATCCGGAACTCCTTTGCCGAAGTCGGCGATTCTCACCTCGGAGCAGTTCGCCTGGGATGCGATTTTCACCTCGATCCTCTCCGTCTTCCCGTGGACGACGGCGTTCCTCACGATGTTGTCTATGACCGAGGGGAGCGCCTCGTCCGCCATGATCGTGCAATCGCCCTCGACTGAGAAGGAGATGGGATAGCTCCGAAGGACCTTCTCGACGATTTCCCTCATGCGGAACGATCTGAGTCCCGCCCCGGCAGAGACGAAGGCCTCGAGTTCCTTCATCCTCTTCGTCAGCTCGATGCACTTCTCGACTG
>DYTM01000275.1 GCA_020725985.1 Methanomassiliicoccus sp. | reverse complement strand
GTAAGCGGTCGTCCTGAGCTCGCCGTCCGGGAACAGAAGGAAGGGAATGAGGATGATCACGCAGGAGATGATCGGCGCCGAGAGGTTCGTGATGGAGATGAGGAGGAGGCTCGTCTTGGAAGTCTTCTTTACCTCCGTGTCCTCCAAGGAGATGAGCAATGCCCTCTCCATCTCCTCGATCCTCCTCTCCTGCTCGATGCTCTCCGCCTCGTACACGCTCACGCCCGTGGAAATGCCGAGCGCCACGCTGCTTGTGAGTATCGTCGCCACGACCACCTCAAGATCCGGATCCGGGGAGAGGGCTGAGCCAATCACGACGCCGAGGAGGACGAAGATCGAGTCGAACATCGTGTTGATGAAGAACCGCCGCATCGTCGGCCCTGTCTCGGGAAGATGAATGGCGGCCCTTATTCTCATGATCCTTTTCGAAATCGAATCCAAAGACTGCACTCCTCAGCGGGTCGCGTTCGACAGTGATAGGATGCGGCACACTATTCATTGTTTCGGGGCTTCGTTCGAAGATTTGGCGTCTATGCCTCACCGAACCCACCGAGGATGCCTCTGCTTCCCGGCCTGTTTGTTGAAACACGACCACATCCCACTGGCTACCGCGCGAAAAACCACATGACCAGATACAAAATTTATATATACGCAGGGGAGCGATACAATCAATCACAAGTTTGTGGCCGCCAGAGGTTCGGAGTTAGTGGAATCGATTTCCTCTAATCGGCGGCATACTTAGGAGGGGTGAAGTGTTGAGAAAAACAGCTAAGATTCTTAGCATAGTGGTAGCACTCACGATGGTGCTGGGGGTTTTTGCAGTTCTGCTCCCTAGCATCAGTGCAAAGGCCCCGACGGCCCCTGCCTTCGCCGATCCGGAGCGCATGGACCTGGGTCCTGGGTTCAGAAGTCAGACTTTAGACATGCCCCAGATCATGGATGCGGTCAAGGGTCTGCCAACGGTTACGGCGCCCGGCGATTACTACGCTGTGAATGACACGGCCTACTACGTCTGGTACAACTTCTACAACGGCGGCTGGTACGCCTCGACCTTCAAGATGAGGGGAGAGGGGGAAAACTGCGAAATCTGGGTGGCGCTCAACCTGAACTTCACGGCTGGCGACCCACGCAATGACTGGCCGAGACTGAACATCACGGACGACATGGTCGACTACATGATCAACGAGTTCGACACCGTGATGTATCCGGAGA
>DYTM01000274.1 GCA_020725985.1 Methanomassiliicoccus sp. | reverse complement strand
CTCATCCAGACGACAGGCCTGACCGTGAACGGTCGCGCCCCTGATTCCCGTCCTCGCGGGATCGAAGGTCTCGTTCTCGATGAGCTCCTTCGCGACCTTCTCCAGGTCTCGCTCCCTCATCTCGATGATCTGCCTTCCGGAAAGTGTACCAGTGTCCACCCCTCGGAACCTGCTGACGTTCATCCACGCCCTGACGTAGGGGATGATCGGCGCGTAGTAGACCGAATCCGTGAACTGAACATACCGGATCCTGTCTCCAGCCTTCGCGCCTGGAATCGGCTCGACCAGCTGCCTTATCGGGCAGTCCGGCTCGGTCCCCTCCTCCAGGGGCGGGTGGATGCTCTTGTATTCCTCACCTGGTTGCCGGTGACCAAGAATCTTCACCACATCTTCCATCGCCAGCTCGCGAAGCTTGTCCAGTTTCACGCTGGGGTCGACGTAGCGGCGCCTGTTCTTCGCCGGAAGTGTTGACCCGGGATAGAACTGCCTCTTGTACTGCATTTAAATCACCTTCACTCCACTTTTGTAGTCGGAAACGGTAGGCTTGTATTTTGAGTACCTTCCAACTTCCATGTCGAAGCCAAACGGCAGGACCTCTTCGCACATCTTCTCGATGTCCTTCAGGGCCTTCTTCACGTAGTCGATGTCCTCGATCTCGACGAACACTCGACCCACCTGAACCCTGAGCTCCGTCTTCCGCCCCGCGACCTCGATAACCTGCCTCTCTAGGTGGTCCACATCCAAACCTTTTCCCGGACCCCAGCTAACCTTCGCAGGCAGGGACTCCCCGCTGACCGTGACGTTCCTCACGTGCTTCACCTTGTATATCTTATTCAGAAGCCTCTCGGTCGTCTTGGCCGACAGGAGTCTGGAAGGCAGGATCATGATCTCTGGCAACGGAACGGCTTCAGGACTGGAAGTCTTTGGCATCATCACACCTTGCCCTTTATCCTCTTGGCCTCTTTCCCGACCATCTTTATGGGTGACTTAAATTCAGGTATGTCACCGAATACCTCTTTCACAAGTCCTGATGTCGTCTCGGCAGAGAACATCTGCGTCCCCGCATCGAGAGCGCAACCAGCGGCTATGACCGGGATGACGAATCCCTTGGAGTGCTTCGTCACGATGTGGTTCCCGTGGAACAGTCCAGGTCCTCCTCCGCCATAGATGGAGTGCGAGAAGAAGGACATCCCGACCGAGGTACCCATCGATCGACCGA
>DYTM01000273.1 GCA_020725985.1 Methanomassiliicoccus sp. | reverse complement strand
CTGATTGAGCTTGGGTATAGAGAGGACATCCATCAGTCCGACGGCGAACTTCCTATCCTTCACCACCCTGCCGTCGACCATTATATCGTTGTTCTCGAGTATCCTCCTCCCTTCGTGGGAGGTGTCGCACAGGTGGAGCATGTCCCTCATGATGACGATGATGGGCATGCTCATCTCGATCGAGTGAGGCCCCGGAGAGGGCTTGGCGATCCAGTGCTCGGTCTTCCTCGGCGTGGGCCAGGTCCTCGGGGCCGTAAGTCGCTTCATCTCCTTGCTCATCGCGAACCCTCCTTCGGGCGCAGGAGCATGTCCTTGCGCCATGAATCCGTCAGGTCCAATTTCGTGATGACCACGTTCGAGGCATGAACAGACCTCGAGGTCTCGGCGCTGTCCGCCTTGTTGATCGTCACTCCTTCGATGATGAGCCTTCCAGTCTTGGTGTCCACATCCGTCACCTTCCCCTCGGTCCCCAGGATATCCTTGTCTCCTCGGGTGATGAGGACGGTGTCCCCCTTCACGACCGCGGTCGACCTCCTGCTGTACTCCTTCATGAGCGAGTCGCTGAGGTGGGAGGAGACCATCTTCCTCCGGACGCGGGCGTGGGCCTCGAACATCGCCTTCCTCTGCTTCCTTGCCTTCGCGCTTTGTACCATTTCACTTCACCTCAGATTATCATGGAGGCCGTCGCCGCGATCCTCGGCCACCTCTCGGCGGCCTCCCTCGCCACCGGCCCCTTTATGTCGGTGCCCTTCGTCTCGCCAGTCTCGGTCGTTATGACGGCGGCGTTGTCCTCGAAGGCGACCATCGTCCCGTCCGGCCTCCTGAATGGCCGCTTCTGCCTGACGATGACCGCGTGCACCACCTGCCTCCTCATCTCCGGGCTCCCCTTCTTCACCGACACGATGATGATGTCCCCGATCCCCGCCTTGGGATACCTCCTGCTCACTCCATGGTACCCGGGGACGGCGATGACCGACACCTTCTTCGCGCCGGTGTTGTCTATCACATCCAGCTCGGTACCGGTCTGGATGCCCCGCATCTGCCTGCCCGCTATTCCTTTCAGACCGATCACCTCTTCTCGATTATGACGAACGACACAGTCTTGCTCAACGGCCTGCACTCCATGATCCTCACGCGGTCCCCGGCCTTCACCTCGAGGCACTGCGGGCTGTGGGCCATGTACCTGCTCGTGCGCTTCTCGAACCTCTGGTACTTCTTAGAGTACCTCA
>DYTM01000272.1 GCA_020725985.1 Methanomassiliicoccus sp. | reverse complement strand
TCGAACCCAACGCGGCCGAGGTGCGTCTCCGCCTCCGGACCCTGCGTGTCCTGAGGGACCGCTGGATAGGGGCCGAAGCACGGATCGACCCTCTGACCCCTGAGCTTACCGACACCGAGGAGGCGCTGGAGTCCCTGTGCGAGGAGATCGCGCGCTGCGGAATAGAACAAGCGGTGGCCTCGTATCTCTTTCTGCGCCGGGGGACCTTTGAGCGGCTACCACTCAGCCTGAGTTGCTGGTCGCTCCCGGACATCATCCGGCGCGTCTATACCTCCCGGGTCGAGAATTACTGCGGCGGAGGAAGCATTCGCGTCCCCTCGCCGGAATACCGCCAGGAAAAGTACGCACGGTTGAAGAAGCTGTCCCGCGCGCGCGGGATCAACCTGCTCCTCTGCGGCTGCAAGAACCCCGACCTGGCCAACGAATGCTGCCATCCCCGGCCGCCGGTGGGCCCTGGAGGCAACTCTCAGCAGAAATTCTTCCAAGAATAGGAGGGACAGAAAATGTACAGGATGTTGCCACTTGAGCAGGTCGTGCCCGATCCCCGGAGCCCCAACCGGCTCTCGCGGATGTTTGCCAAGAAATTGCGCCATAATATCGGACAGTTGGGCAAGTACGAGACTTTGACCGTTCGCCCATCCCCGGACGGGAGGAGGAAGTATCAGGTGCTCAACGGGCATGCGCGTCTGGAAGCCCTTCGCGAACTAGGAGTGTCGGAGGTGAAGTGTGATGTCTGGGAGGTTAGCGAAACGCAGGCTCGATTGTTTCTGGCGGTTGTCAACCGGCTCAGGGGCTCAGACGTGCCGGAACTGCGGATGAACCTCTTGTTCCAGCTACTGCGGAAACACTCCAAGGAGGAACTGGCCGCCCGCCTTCCTGAGACTATTGCCTATCTAGACAAGGTGGAGAGAATACCTGAGGAAGCAGAGAGGTTGAGGAAAGAAGCACTGCCGGAGAAGACCGAGGTAGTCATCGTGGACTTTTACCTGACCGCAGAACAACACCGTGTAATTGACAAGGCCCTTGGCAGCATCAAGAAGGAGTTCGGTTTGAGGGATCCTAGTGAGGCGCTCGCGAGGATGGCCGTACTCTACCTCGATCAATTTGCAAAGACAACCGCCCTCCGACAAGAAGTATAGGGGATGTTTCCCGGAACCGGACCCTTAAAGTAACGGGGGGGATAGTTTTCTCTCCCCTAACCAGAAGCCTCACCCCGCTCTTCGGCCCGGTCAAACC
>DYTM01000049.1 GCA_020725985.1 Methanomassiliicoccus sp. | reverse complement strand
AACCTAGGTCGTATTCCATTTCCCCGACGTACTGGGCTCCTTCCTCCGGAACGATCTCGGCGTAGGAGCCTCTCACTCTCCCCCGAAGGTAGTCGGCCACCGCACCATCCGGCGGGAAGATGCCTGCCTTTCCGCCAGCCTCGACGACCATGTTCGAGACGGTGAGGCGATCCGAGACTGCCAGGGAGGATATCCCCGGTCCGGCGAACTCGAGCGTCCTGTAGTTGGCCCCGTCCACGCCGATGTCCCCGATGATCCTCAGGATCAGGTCCTTCCCGGAGGTGAACCTTGCAGGCGATCCGCTGAGGGTGACGCGAACTGACTGCGGCACCTTGAACCAGAGCATCCCCTCCGCGAAGCAGGCCGCGGCCTCGGTGCTTCCGATTCCTGTCGAGAAGGCGCCGAGGGCGCCATAGGTACAGGTGTGGGAGTCTGCCCCGACGATCAGACGTCCTGGAGCGACGAAACCGTCCTCCACCATGATTTGATGGCAGATGCCGCCCCTGCCCACCTCATAGTAGTTCTCGATCCCGTGCTTCGCAGCGAACCGCCTCATCTCAGCGGCCTGCTCAGCCGAGGCCACGTCCTTGTTCGGAACGAAGTGATCCGGAACGAGGACGATCTTGCCCCTGACCGGCTCGCATCCCAGAGCCTCGAATTCCCGGAAGGCGATCGGTCCCGTGATGTCGTTGACCATGACATAGTCGATCTCAGCTTCCACTATGTCGCCGGCGAAGGCGTCGGTCCCCGACTTGATGGATAGTATCTTCTCAGAGATTGTCTTCCCCGACGCGCGACTCATGCGATCACCCTTCTAGTCCTTGGACATCCTCGAGTAGAGCCGGTCGATCGCCTCTACTGCCGCGTCGACGCTCGTCTGCACGATGTCCGAGCCGACGCTCCTGCCGACCGACATCGCCTTCTTCTCCCCGTTGTACTGGAGCTTCACGCCCACCTCGCATAGGGCGTCGCTCCCGCCAGTGATCGCGCTCAGCCTGTACTCGACCAGGGAGATCTTGTCGCTGACCACCTGCCGGATGGCATTGATCGCGGCATCGATCGGCCCTACCCCGATCTCCGACCCCCTTTTGTTCGCGCCGTCCACCTCGAGGCTGACGACCGCGGTCGGAGTGATGTTCAGGCCTGTAAACACCGCGAACTCCTTAAGCTTGACCTTCCGCTCCTCCCCGGCTCTTTGGCCGGCCACATGATAGGCGAGGGCGACGAGCTCCGCATCGTCCACGTGCTTCCCGCTCTCGGCCAGTTTCTTGATCTCATTGACCACCTTCGATATCTGCTCGTCGGTGAGGACGACCCCATACTCCGAGAGCTTCTCTTTGACCGAATGAACGCCGGTATGCTTCCCGACGACGATCGACCTTTCCATACCAACCAGCTCGGGCCCGAAGGCCTCGTAGGTCGAGGGGTCACCGAGTATCCCGTGGACGTGGATTCCCGATTCGTGGGCGAAGGCGTTGCTGCCGACGATCGCCTTGTTGCCGGGGATGGGCATCCCGGTCAGGTTCGCCACGGTCTTCGACACGTACCCTATCTTCCTCGGATCCACCCTCGTTTGGACGTTGAAGAAGGCCATAAGGCCCAGCACGACCTCCTCGAGGGAGGCGTTTCCCGCCCTCTCTCCCAGGCCGTTCACGCAGACATGGAGCTGCCTCGCACCTTGCCGTACGGCTGCGAGGGAGTTGGCCACGGCGAGGCCGAAATCGTCATGGCAGTGAATACTGAGCGGCACCCTCGTCACCGTCATGAGCTCCTTGACGAGGAACTCCATGGCGGGGGGCGAGACGACCCCGACCGTGTCAGGAAGGTTGATCTTGTCCACGCCAGCCTGCTGGACTGCGATATGCATCTCCTTCAGGAAGTCAAGGTCGGTGCGGGTCGCGTCCTCGCACGAGAACTCGACCGTCAGACCGTGGGACTTGGCGTACTCGATCGCCCCGACAGCCCTGGCCTTGACCTCCTGCCTCGTCATCTTCAGCTTGTGCTTCAGGTGCACGTCGGAGGTGGCGATGAAGGTGTGAACATAGCTGACGCCGCAATCGAGGGCGACGTCGATGTCTTTGCTGCTCGACCTGCAGAGGGCGCACACTCTTGACCCGAGACCGAGCGCGGAGATCTTCTTGATCGATTCCCTCTCCCCGTCCGATATGACAGGGAATCCCGCCTCGATAACGTCAACACCCAGATCGCTGAGCGCCTCCGCTATCCTGATCTTCTCCTCGACCGAGAGGGCGACTCCGGGGGTCTGTTCGCCGTCCCTGAGCGTAGTGTCGAATATCTCGACATATGCCGGCATGGACGCGGACATAGCGCTGGCATTGAAGTGGCTGGTGTACACTCTCTTCCTGTCCAGGCCCGGGCTCCTCTCTCGGGATGTCATGTCGTCTGCAGCTTGACGCGAATTCATAAGAACCACCACGACCAAGCGAGATTACAGCGATGAGACTGGAACGAGCCGCAAAAGCAACAACAGGTCCGGCCTCCAGTCATTCATCCTTCGTCCCAACTCGTGCCTTCCGAATAAAAGCGAGCGCCTATATAATCATTGCTACAGTGTCACTCACCCGCACGTGTCATGCCTTCGAGGCGATACGAGATGAAGGTCCAGGCTCGGGTCTCAGACCCCTCTCTTCTCGCCCCAGATGATCTTGTGAAGCTGCGGGAGGACTCTTACCCCGAGTTTCTTCTTCAAGACCCATTCGGCCACCGGCCTGATGTCGAGCCCGCCCACGGGGGTGAATATGACGGGACAGAGCACCTCGTTCTTCCTCAGCACGTCAACGGCATAGAGCATGTCCTTCTCGTCGGCGACGATGAACTTGAGCTGATCCGCAGGGGAAAGGAGCTCGAGGTTGCTCAGGTCCATCCTCTCCTCCATCCCGGAGGAAGGGCATTTCATGTCCATGCTGATCAACATGTCCTCGGAGCAGGGGAGGTCCTCGAGCGATATCGACCCATTCGTCTCTACCGAGACCTTGTGGTGATTGTCCAGAAGCGTGCTCACGAGTCTGAAGGTGTCCTTCTGAAGAAGGGGCTCGCCGCCCGTGACGCAGACATGGCGCGTCTTGAATCGGCGGACTTGATCTACTACCTCTTGAACGGACTGCTCCGTTTCTTTCTCCGACCGGGCGTACTCCGTGTCGCACCAGTTGCATCGGAGATTGCATCCCGCCGTCCGGACGAACACGGTCGGCGTGCCGATGAGCACGCCCTCCCCCTGGAGGGAGTAGAATATCTCGGAAAGCCTCAGGTCCTCACCTCGTACGCTATCTCATCCTCGAATCCGGCCTCTCTGAAGCCTTTCAGCCGGAGGAGACAGGAATCACATCTTCCGCAGGCCAGCGCCCCTCCCTTGTAGCAGCTCCAGGTGAGATGCATCGGAGCCCCAAGGCGCTTGCCGAGCTTGACTATCTCGGCCTTCGTCAGGAAGAGTATCGGGGCCTCCACCTTGATCGATCGTCCTTCGACCCCGGTCTTCGTCCCCACCTCAAGCACTTCCTGGAACGCTTTGAAGAACTCCGGGCGGCAGTCGGGGTAGCCCGAGTAGTCGAGGGAGTTGGCCCCGATGAAGATGCGGTCGGCTCCGAGGGTCTCGCAAAGCCCCGCGGCGATGCTGAGGAAGATTATGTTCCTTGCAGGGACGTAAGTGGGGGGTATGTCCGCGCCGATTTCCTCTGCCCCCGTTCTCTCCGGGACGGGAACGCTCCGCGAGATAAGAGCGCTCGTCGAGAATGCTTTCAGGTCCAGATCAATGACGACGTGGCCTTTCAGATCGTAGAATTTCGCGACCTCTTTCGCCGAGCATAGCTCCCGTTCATGCCTCTGACCATATCTGATTGTGAGGGGCATAACCAGATGACCCTGCGAGATCGCATGGGCGAGCGTGACGGTCGAGTCGAGCCCACCCGAAAGCAAGACGACCGCTCTCTGCATCGGTCACCTCAGCTGGTGGGCTATCCAGGCACTCTGTCCGCGCTCCTCGTCCACCCCGACATCTATCCTACTCACGTTCGCGGGGAAATCGATCTCGCTCAGAACTCTGCCGAGAAGCACCTTCGCCACCTCCTCCGCGCTCGCCTCCTCCGCATCCAGAATGACGACGTCCTCGGGCGGGAAGACATAGCGCTTCCCCTCCGTCTCGGCGATAACCTCCTCGCCAAGCGTCAACCTCATCCGGGGGCAGTTGCCAGCAAGGAGCACTCTGTGGTCGAAGTCCTCCACGATCCGCCTCATCGTCCTCTTCAGCTCAGTGAAATCCATGATCATTCCATGGTGACCCTTCTCCCCATGGACGATCATCCTCAGGACGTAGACGTGACCGTGCAACCGCCCGCATTTCGGGTGCTCGGTGATCAGGTGGCAGGCGGAGAACTTGATATTCGCCTCCCTGCCGTCGATTTCCAACCTCATCGCTCCACTCACATCGTCCATCATATTATTTCTTTCCCCTTCCGGTCAGAGCCGACGCCAGGGCGATCGAGTCGAGGTAACTCCTCTTCGCCCTGGATGTGTCGACGAAGACCCTGTCGATGTTGAGTATCGGGGCCCCGAGGGCCTTACCTCCCCCCAAGAAGTGAAGCGTCCGGAAGATGAGATTCCCCGAGATGCCGTCCGGGGCGATGATCATGTTGCGGTCCTCTATCGCATTCTCGATAAGTATCTCGCAATCCTTCACGTCGTACCCCAGTTCCCCCGCCCTTCTGACGATCTCCTCTGCGTCCGATAGGGTGCGGTCGACGACCGGGTGCCTCCCTCGGTCCCCGTGCCGTCCGCCGGAGAGGATCCCCACCTTCGGCTCAACCCCCAACCTCGTCATCAACTTGCCTCCGAGCTCGATCAGCTCGATCTTCTCCTCCACGCTCCAGCCCTCGTCCACCCCCACGGGAGCGAAGAAGAAGAGGGGACCTCCCACAGGCTTGAGGAGAGCCATGCGCAGAATCTTCCTCACTGAGAACGCGTTCTTGACCGCTCTCATCGCTGCGGTGGAGTCGAGGTTTCCTCTCACGGCGGCGTCGATCCCCCCATCGCGAAGGGCCTCAGCGAGCTCGTCAGGGTCTTCGAAAACGATCAACTCTCCGATTCCGAACTTCTCGGCCCTTGAGGCGATTCTCCTGAACCTCGCCTTCTCCCCCTTCGCCCCGACGCCAATTCTCCGATCCTTTGATCTCCCGATCTCCATGATGAGGTCTGGAGTGAGCATCAGGCCAAGATTGTCAGCCATCATCATTTATCTTTCCCCCCGGGCATCGATCGCGCGGGCGTGAAAGACTCGTCAGTCTGGATATGCGGGAAGGGACGCTAGACCGATATCGAGTCCAGCTGGTAGTCGCTCCACTTCCTCTCACCGAGGGCGATCTCCATCTCGATGGGGGTCAGAATGGGTTTGGGATACCTCATGAAATCATCGATTGCCAGCCTGGGGCATGCGGTCGAGACGTAAGCATCGGCCTCGAAGGGTATGAGGGAGTCGGGACTGAACTCGTCCATCAGCACCAGATCAGCCTTTCGGCCCTTCTCGATCGCCATCTGCCTGAGGCGAAGGGCGAGGTCCATTCTGCTCTGGCCGAGCTTCGTAGCCACGAGGATCAGGAACCTCTTGGCCCCGGCCGCCCTCGCAATCGCACCGTGCCTCTGCCTCAGTATCCGCTCGGTAAGATCGCTCATCTCCCTGATCTGCTTCGTCATCGGGTCGAGGGCGATCACCGGCTTCTTCGTCTCGATCGACACCGCTAGCGGATGGAAATCGCCGCTGCCAACGAATAGGAATTGGTCGACTGAGCCAGCCACGGCCGCTGCCG
This sequence comes from Methanomassiliicoccus sp., assembly GCA_020725985.1. Taxonomy (GTDB): domain Archaea; phylum Thermoplasmatota; class Thermoplasmata; order Methanomassiliicoccales; family JACIVX01; genus DYTM01. The sequence continues at coordinate 2,694 of DYTM01000049.1, read as the reverse complement.
CGGAGATGTTGCACCCGAGAACCTGGCCTTCGTGCCGGACCCGCTCGTCGCCGCGACCAATGAAGACGACTCTGCCATTGCCCTCGAGCCAGGCCTTAATCCCAGGAACGTCCCCGATATGCTGCACCGTTGTGACCAGCCCGACCTTCTCCTTCAGCATCGGCAACACCTCTGAAAGGAGGTCCCTGTAGTCAACATCCGCCCCCACCTCGACGAAGAGGATGCGATCGCTGTACTGGATGGCGGGGATCTCGGCGTGACCGAAGTGAACGAGAACGTCGGCGTGACTGCTGAAAGTGGTGGAAGCATCGCAGGCGCCGTAGCAGGGATCCGCGATCACGAGGAAGGTGGCGTTCGTTCTTGACTCCAGCTCAGCGACAAGAGATTGAGCGTAGACTTTGAGGCCTTCGGGCATCTGCAGGGCGACTACCCGCGCGCCCTTTTCAGCGATCCATTTTGCCACTCCATCGAGCTTGAAATCGTACACCTCGCAGACCTCCTTGATGGAAAGCGTGGAAGAGGAATCCGTTCAGGTGAGAAGCTCTGCTCCCTTCTCGACCTGCAGGTAGCAGGGTGAGGGGAGTTTCATCGAGGCTCTCCAAAGCGCGTCTTTGGCCACCTTGAACCCTTGGGGTGTCGTCCGGATTGTCATGATCACCTGATCCGAGTCGATCCTTGCGGCAGTCCCGACGGCTTTCCCGAAGGCTGCCCTCATACCCCCGGACACACGGTCCGCGCCAGCGCCCGTCGCCATCTTGTGCTCTCTTAGAACGATGTGGGGATACACCCTGATCTTCAAATGGTAGTTCGCCGTGCCCACGTCCTTTGACAGAATTCTGTTGGCCGCGATACGAGCCGCTTCCAGAGCGGTGTGCCTTACCTGACAGGGCTCCTTGAACCTCAATGAGACCTCAACCGGGAAATCGGTGGCCGGACTGCCAAGGTCGAACTGGGTGATGCGGGACCCCGGCACTCCTCCCATGTACTCCCTTCGGGTGTATGCCTGTCCTCGAATCTGTCGGTACATCCGCCCGGGCTTGCGTGTCATGACAAATCACCAGTACTGCATCTCTTAGCTACGGGAAAGCCTAGATTAGTATTTTGGTATTTAAGCGTGATGCACCGCTCACGGCGCTTGTGAAGCGTTGGCGCATGGGAGTCCGACCATCGGAAAGGTATTTGATGACCCGCCCCGTTGTTCCACAGGGGAGGCGACCCGACGAGCAGGAAAAGGATCGCAAACCGGGAGGCCAGGGAAATCGCTGCGGAGAGGATGAGGATACTGATGAGCATGGCCGAAAGGGAAGCGATGGCAAATAACCATGAGCGGGGGAGAAGATACGTGTATCTCGCCGCGAGGATAGGCATGCGGACGAATGCCCCGATGCCGAAGGACCGCATGTACTGCCACCGATGCCTCATTCCTCTCATCCCGGGCAGGAACTGCCGCGTGAGACTGAGGTCTCGCAAGGTCGTCATCCACTGTCTCGAATGCGGCCAGATCAGAAGGATGCCATATATCAGAGAGAAGAAGGAGGGGAGGAAGTGGCGGGTCGAACGAAAGAAGAACTGAAGGCGATCGGGGTTGGCCTCAAGCCGACGGTCCATGTAGGAAAGGAAGGTATCACCGACAAAGTAGTAGAGGAGACGAGGCTGCAGGTCGAAAGACACGGAATCGTCAAGGTGAGGGTCCTCCCCTCGGCGGGGATGAGCCGGGAGGAAGTCGCGGAGATGCTTGCCTCGAGGACCCTCTCCAAGCTCGTCGAGACGAGGGGGAACACAGTCCTCCTCTGCAAGGCAAGTCTTTTTGAATCTGGAAAGCGTTCCAGCGCATAAGGGTGAGCGATTGCTGGACGTCTCGCTGATAAGGGACAATCAGGAGCTGGTCAGGACTTCTCTGGTGAACAGGGGGTACCCGGAGGACGATCTCGATGAATTCCTGAAGCTAGACGCGGAATGGCGGAGGAGCGTCGAGGAGGGCAATAAACTCCGACGCCATAGGAACGTCGTTTCCGAGGAGATATCCAAGCTGAAGGGCGACGAGAAGAAGGCCCGAATCGAGGAGATGAGGAAGGTCTCGGACCGAATCAAGGAGCTGGAGGCCGCCGTTGCCAGGTTCGAAGGGGAAAGAGGGGAGGTGGTCCTCAACATTCCCAACATACCTCACCCCACGGTCCCGGTCGGCCGGTCGGACGAGGACAACCTCACCATCAGGGAGTCTGGGAGACTTCGGGAGTTCGACTTCAAGCCGAAGGCGCACTTCGAGATCGGAGAGGACCTCGATATCATCGATTTTGTCAGGGGAGCGAAGATCACGGGCGCGGGGTTCTACGTCATGAAGGGGGACGGGGCCAGGCTCGAAAGGGCGCTCATCAACTATATGCTCGATGTCCATAGGGATCAGGGCTACACCGAGGTGTTCCCTCCGGCGATCGTCAACCGGGCCTCGGTCATCGGAACGGGTCAGTATCCCAAGCTCAAGGACGACATGTACTGGATCGAGAGGGATGATCTGTGGCTGAATCCCACCGCCGAGGTACCGGTGACGAACTTGCACATGGACGAGATCCTTGAAAAGGATGATCTGCCGATCTATTACACCGCCTACCTTCCCTCCTTCAGGAGGGAGGCGGGCAAGCACGCCGACACCAGGGGGATCATTCGCGTTCACCAGTTCAACAAGGTGGAGCTCGT
>DYTM01000048.1 GCA_020725985.1 Methanomassiliicoccus sp. | reverse complement strand
CCGCGGTTCAGATGCCCGACGGAACCTGGAAGGAGGGTTTGGCGGAGCCGATTCCCGAGTCCGAGTTGGGCAAGGTTGTCCAGTTCGAGAGGTTCGGCTTCGTCATGATCGAGAAGGCGGGACCCGAGGTGAAGGCGGTCTTCACCCACACCTGATCTTCCCTCGCTCATCAGAAGACTGCGAAGAGAATGTGGGCGATGCCCCCGAGGCTGAAGGCGAGGACAACCGAGCTCACCGTCACCTTGATAGTGTCCTTGAGGCCGAACTCCTTCAGCATGACGGCGAAGGCGGACAGGCAGGGCATGTAGGTCGCCATGATGAGTGCGAACACGAACAGCTGCTCCGGCGACAACACGGTGGCGAGGTTCGCCGTTCCGAACAGAAGCACGAGGAGCTGGAGGGACATCTCCTTTCTGAGCACCCCGAAGATCAAGGCGATGATCGTCACCGCCGGAAGGCCGAGGAAACCTACAGTGAACGGGGAAAGGGGATCGACGACCTTATCGAGGATTCCATACTGCGTGAGGGTCTCGAGCACCAGGCTCCCGACGAGGAGGATAGGGAAGGCGATCACGAAGAAGTCCTTGACCCTCATGTAGGTCTTGTACAGCACGTTCCTCGGTCTCGGGACCGAGAGATCAGGGATCTCGATGGCAAGCGTGGAGGGCTCGAACTTCATCGCCCTATGGAGGAGTCGGCCCAGTATGAGGAGGATGGCTAGAAGGATTGCGAATATCAGTACGGCATAGCCCAGACCCGCAAAGTGACCCACCGTACCGAGGATGACCGCGACCTGGGCCGAGCAGGGGACGGCCATGATTGTTATCGTAACCAGTATGAGCCTCTCCCTTCTCGACTCAATCACCCTTGTTGCCAGTATCGCCGGGACGTTGCATCCCATCCCAACGATCATCGGGATGATCGCCCTCCCGTGCAGACCGATCTTGTGCATGAGGCCGTCGAGTAGAGCCACCGCTCGGGGCAGATAGCCCGAGTCTTCCAGGAGGCCGAGAACGATGTAGAAGACGAGGATGTACGGGATCACTATGGACAGAATCGCCTGGAGGCTGAGGTCGATCCCCCTCGCCACCGCGAGACCTGCCTGTCCTCCGATCAAGGCGGCGAGGTCCGCGAAAGCATCTCCCACAATGGCCCGATATGTCTGCGCCAGCAACGATTCGATCGTTCCCCCTACGAAAACGACCGAGAGAAAGACGCCAGAGAGAACGAGCAGAAGGATGATCGAGCCGGTGAAGGGTCTCAGCGTCAACTCGGATATCCTCTCTCCGAGGCTAGGAGGGGCCTCCAGCTTGCCGACGACCTCGGAGATCACCCTTCCCGCTTCCCCGAACCTGTCCCGGCTGATGTGGACCTCGATGCTCTCCATATGCTCTTCTCGGAACTCCTCTCTAAGCCTCACCGCCTTCTCGATCGTGGCTGATTGAAAGACGCCCGCGAAGTACTCGTTGCCCTCGAGCAGCTTGAGAAGCGCGCCCCTTGAGGGGAAAGGACCCGTCCGGTCCCCGGTCTCGGACGAGAGGGCGGAGAGGAGGGACTCGATATGGGTGTCGTACCTGACCACGAAGTCCGACCGGGGGACCTTCCTCGCCGCGATGACCTGGATGAGTTCGTCCACTCCCTCTCCCGTCACCGCCACCGTCGGCACTACCGGGAGATGAAGAATCTCGGACAGCTTCACGACGTCGATGCTGAACCTTCGCCTGGCGACATCCATGAAATTGAGCGCGACCACCACCCTGTACCCGAGCTCGACGAGTTGGAGTATGAGAACGAGGCTCTGTGCCAATCGGGTCGCGTCGGCGACTGCGATCACCACGTCGGGGTTCCTCTCCGCCAGGAGTCTCGTCGTCACCAACTCGTCCTCGGAGATGCCAGCGAGCGAGTAGGTCCCGGGAAGGTCGAAGATGGTGAGGACCTCGCCGCTCCGGACGATGCGCCCCTCCTCGAACTCAACGGTGGTTCCCGGGTAGTTGGAGGAGATGACACCAATCCCGGTCATCCGGCTGAACAGAACAGACTTCCCAACATTCGGATTGCCCACGAGGGCGATGTTCATCAAGCGCACCTTTTCACGTGGACGATCGAGGCGTACTCCCTGCCGATGGCGATCCTGCATTCGTCGAGCTTGACGACGAAAGGCCCCCCTGCCGGCACCTCCTCCTCGACGAGTACCCTCCTCCCTGGCACGAACCCCATCGAGATGAGCCTCCTTATCTTCGCCGGGCTCTCCTCGCACCTCAGGTGAGTGATCAGTCCCGCCTCCCCGTCCTCAAGGTCGGAGAGAGGCATCGAAGGCTCGCTCTCGCAGAGCCTGCACTCCCTGTCGCATTGGGGTATCGGCTTACCATCCGGACAGACCTGGGGGTTGTTCATCATCTGGCAGATCCTCCGCTCAGACTCGTCCGAGAGCGTGTGCTCCAGCCGACAGGCCTCCTCGTGGCTCTCCCCCCTCCTCATCCCGAGAATCCTAACGAGGAATGATTCCGCCAGGCGATGCTTTCGCTTGATCCGGGTGGCCACCTCCGCGCCCTTCTCGGTGAGCGTCGCCCCCTTGTACTTCTCATAGTCGAGAAATCCGAGGTCCGATAGCCTCTGGACCATCTCGGTCACGCTTGCGGGAGAGACCTTCATGCACGCCGCGATGTCGCTCGTCTTGGCGGGGGATCCATTCCTGGTCAGGTCGAAGACGCATTCGAGGTACTCCTCGACATTCTCGCTTGCCATCAGGACAAGGAGAATTGCGATTGTTAATGAATCTTTCGGAGCGCCTAAATCGCCCGTGCGATTGTCGGGGAGAGAGGTCCGTCTGGGGGATCAGAGGTCTCTGAAGGGGACGACGTCGCAGCAGGTGCAGGCGTGACACATCGTCCTGAAGGAAAGCGTCGAGAGGTGGTATAGCTCGAGCAGCATTCGATGTTCCTCAGCCAGCCTGACGATCCTCTCCGGCGACATGGGTTCGAGGGGATGGCCGAGGGCTTCCTCAAGCGGCCTCCTGTTCATCTCGTTTATCTTCAGAGGCCTGAGGGTGGCGACGCATCCCATCCTAGCGAGAAACTCCACCCCTTCAAGGACGTTGTCGTCGGTCTCCCCGAGGCCAACGATGATGTTCGAGCATACCTTTCCGACGCCGAAGATCTGAACGGCGTACTTTATTGACCGCAGGATCCTGTCGAAATCGAGCTTCCCGCAGACTTTCCTGAATATCTCGCGATCAAAGGTCTCGATGTTTATCTTGATCTCATCCGCCCCCGCCGCCTTGAGGCGGTCGATGTCCTCGAATTCCCCGATGTACGGCTCGACCCCTATCGGTATTCTCGGGTCGAGGGCCTCCCGCACCTTAGCGACGACGTACGCCATCCTCAGGACCGTTTCGGAGGGAGAATCCACTACTGCGCTCGTCAGAGCGACTGCCCTGAAGTCCTCCCGCTCGGATGCGTCGAGGATCATGCTGACTATCCTGTCGGGATCGAGGTTCTTGGTGATCCGGGAATCGAGCTTCCGGGAGACGCAGAACTTGCAGTCGTAGATGCACGCGCTCCCGACGTTGAAGAAGGCCTGCTCAGGAGAATGGAACAGAGTCGGTCTGATTTCCACGTCCTCGATGAACGGTTCCCCTTTCCGGAGAAGGGAATACCCCTCTCCCTTCTGAACAAGCTCAAACTCCCCCTTCTCCCTCGATACCTCCTTCTTCACTCTCGCGCCGTCGAAGGTGAGGACGATCGCCACCGCCCCTGCCCCGGGCCCTGCCGTCGACCGGCTCGGCAGGAATGGAAGGATGAAGTCCTCCGCGATCCGGACGGGCCCGCCCGAGATCAGAATGGCCTTCTTCATCGCCGTCGATCTCATGCCCGCTTCCATTTCGCACCCTCGGTCCTGTCCTCGAGCACAACCCCTTTCTCGGCGAGCTTCTCGCGGATGCTGTCCGCGAGATCGAACAGCTTCCGCTTCCTGAGTTCCTGCCTTACATCGACGAGAATCTGGATGATATCCTCCGAGACGTCCTTACCGGCCGGCGAGGAGGGGAGCACTCCAAATACGCCGTCCACCTCCTCCAAGAACGACACGACATCCGCCGCGCCCTCGGGGGAGAGCCTCCCCTCGGAGAGAAGCCTGTTCGTCTCCCTGACGAGGTCGAAAAGGACTGCAAAAGCGCCCCGGCTGTTGAAGTCATCGTCCATCTGCCCGATGAAGTCCATTCTGGCTTTGTCCACGATCGCCTTCGCGTTCTCGGTTCCCTGCAGATCCTTCGCGTTCCTCATTTCCTCGTAGGCGTTGTGGAGCCTGCGCAGGCTGGCCGCCGCTTCGCTCAGTGCCACGTCACTGAAGGCAATCGGCCCGCGATAATGGTTGTTGAGGAAGTAGAATCTTATCTCCTCCTTCGTGAAGTTCTCGAGAACCTGCCTCACTGTGAAGAAGTTCTTCAGAGACTTCGACATCTTCTCCTCCTGCACTTGAAGCATCCCGTTGTGGATCCAGTAGTTCGCCAGCGGCTTCCCTGTGACTGATCTTGACTGGAGGATCTCGTTCTCGTGATGCGGGAAGATCAGATCGGTCCCGCCCCCGTGGATGTCGATCGTCTCGCCGAGGAGATCCATACACATCGCCGAGCATTCGATGTGCCATCCTGGCCTACCTTCCCCCCACGGACTGGGCCAGGAGATCTCGCCCGGTTTCGCCCCCTTCCACAGCGCGAAGTCGGCAGGATCGCGCTTCATCTCGTCCGGGTCCACCCTTGATCCGGCCAGAAGCTCCTCCTTCTTCGCACCCGACAGCGTTCCATACTCTGCGACGTTTTCCATGTTGAAGTAGACGCTGCCGTCCCCGGTCCTGTATGCGTAGCCGGCATTCTCCATCTTGCGGATCATGTCGATGATCTGGGGGACGAACTCGCTAGCCTTGGGATATTCGTCCGCCCTCTTGACCCCGAGCCTCTCGATCTCCTCAAAGTACCTTCCGATGTACATGCCCGAGAGCTCGAGCGGCGGCACAGCGAGCTCATTTGCCCGATTGATGATCTTGTCGTCGACATCGGTGAAGTTCGTCACATGGGTGACGGCATAACCTCGGTACCTCAGATACCGGACGATCATATCGAAGACAACGATATGTCGGGCGTGGCCCATGTGGAGGTCGTCGTAGACCGTCACGCCGCAGACGTACATCTTCACTTTCTTGTCGTCGATCGGCGTGAACTCCTCCTTCTTCTTCGTCAGAGTGTTGAACACTGCAAGAGCCATTGAACGGCCTCAGACACAGATGACGGTAGCCTTATTTTTCCTTTTTCACCAGCTTTTCCAGCTCGGCGATCCTGTTCTCGAGCTCGGCAATACTGTTGAAGAGGTTCATGAAGACCTCCACGACCGGGTCTGGAAGAAGGTCGTGTCGGAGATCGATCTTCGTGATGCCATCCTTCCGCACGACCTTTCCTGGCACTCCGACGACCGTCGAGTGCGGGGGGACGTCCTTTACCACGACCGAACCCGCCCCGATCCTCACATGATCTCCGATCATGATGTTTCCGAGAATGGTGGCGTTCGCGCCGATGATGACGTTGTCCCCGATGGTGGGGTGCCTCTTCCCCTTCTCGGTGCTCACCCCGCCAAGTGTCACACCCTGGAAGACGCAGACGTTCTCCCCGATCTCGGAGGTCTCTCCGATGACGACCCCCGTGGCATGGTCGATGAAGAAACCCTTGCCGATGGTTGCGCCGGGATGTATGTCCGCACCTGTGAGGAAACGGGAGAAGTAGTTCACGGCCCTTGCCATCAGATGCTGGCCTTTCAAGTAGAGGCGATGAGAAATCTTATGGAGGAGGATGGCGTGGAGACCCGGGCTGAACATCAGGGCTTCCCTGAAGGATTTCGGCGCCGGATCGCGCTCGAGGACGGTATAGACGTCGTCTTTCCAGCTCATGTCGGAACGCTCACTCTGGAAACAAGTCAGTGCTCAAATACCTTTCTCCCGTGTCTGGAATGATGACAACGACCTTCTTCCCGGAGCCGAGCTCCCTTCCGACCATCAGAGCGGCGTGGAGGGCGGCACCAGCGGAAATGCCCCCCAGAATTCCCTCCATCTTGGCAAGCTCCCTGGCTCGGGCCTTGGCGTCCGCGTCGGTCACCGTGATGATCCTGTCGATGACTGAACGATCCAGAACCTTCGGGACGAATCCCGCCCCGATTCCCTGGATTCCGTGCCGGCCTGGCTTTCCACCGGAAAGCACGGGTGAGGCGGCGGGCTCGACAGCGATCACCTTCGCCTTCGGGACCTCTGATTTCAATATTCTTCCTACCCCGGTGATTGTTCCGCCTGTTCCGACTCCGGCGACGAAGGCATCGAGATCGGGCACGTCGGCGAGCACCTCCCTCGCCGTCGTCTCCAGATGCACCTTCGGGTTGGAGGGGTTCTCGAACTGCTGAGGGATGTAAGTCCCGCTCTGGCTCCTGCATATATCGAGTGCACGATCCACGGCCCCCTTCATGCCCTCGACCGCGGGGGTGAGGACGAGTTCCGCGCCCAACGCCTTCAAGAGACGTCGGCGCTCAAGGCTCATGCTCTCCGGCATCGTCAGTATGAGCCTGTAACCCTTCGCCGCGCAGACCATCGCCAGACCGATGCCCGTATTACCGGAGGTCGGCTCGACGACGCACATCCCCTCCCTGAGCTCCCCGCTCTTCTCGGCATCCTCTATCATGGCCAGTGCGATCCTGTCCTTGACGGACGACATCGGGTTGAAGGATTCGAGCTTGCACAGAATCTCGGCCGAGTCCCTGCCTACCATCCTGTTCAACCGCACGATTGGGGTTCTGCCAATCGTCTCCAGCACGCTATTGAACACCATGTTGAGTTCACCATCGTTAAGTTGTGTATCGGCATAAACTTTGCGTCTCGAAGGCGCGGGTGAAGGATTGACGATGCCGGTATTCAATCTTCTGGAACGAGAGTCATCTCCTTCCCCTGACCCGAAGGAATACCAGCACAACGGTCCCGACCGCAGCTGCACCGACGACCATGAGAATCTCAATTGGAAGGGATGGCTCGGACAGCCCTCCAGTAATCCTCAGTGTAGCGAGACAGGCAACCTCGATCTGCGTCTCGAGGTCCTCCTCCTCAATCCATTCGAACGCGGCCGTCGACTCCGAACGGTCAAGGGAGGTGTGAATCCACCCTATTTCCCCGGTGCTCCAGACCGAGGAATAGTCCAAAGGGATCGAGGCAATCATCGAGCTCGAGGGAACTGGGTGGTACGATATTGGCCCCGGACCGGCTCCCCATCTCCAGACATACGTGTCGGCGACTGCCTCCGGATCCTCGAAGCTCTGCTGATCCGAGTTGCCCGAAACCCAGAAGACCAAGGGGGCATCGAGGTCCTCCGCCGCATCCGATACGAGTTCGTCCAGGTCGAAGGATTCACCGGGCTCGGTGCGGGTGGCGAGAAGATTGTCGCTGCCGATCGAGTCCAGATTCAGTACCGCCACGACGTCGTTCATTTCCTCGGCGTGCGTCCACACGTAGTTCATCGATCCGACCATGCCGAGTTCCTCGGCCGCGAATAGAACGAAGAAGATCGAGGCCTTCGGCGCATAGGATCCGTTTGCCGCAGCCTGGGAAAGGACTCTCGCCAGCTCAATCACTCCGGCGACTCCGGCCCCGTTGTCGCAGAAGCCCGGACAGAGGACCGTATCGTAGTGAGCGGATATCACCAGTCGCTCATCGTCCGAGCTCCCCTGGATCCTGCCTATGACATTCCGGTGTTCACCGATTGAGATGAGGGATTCGATTGAGAGGCTGGCCGAGAAGGCCGCCGACTCGAACAGCTCCCTGATCCACGCGCTGTCTGAGTAGTTGACCGAACCAACAGGAATCTCAAGGTCCCAGTAGTAGTCCCCGGCGCCGCTGAGGGGCAAGCCTCCACCTGAGGACTGGATCATCGGGCCGACTGCTGACATCCAGTCATACCACCATACCAGAACAATCGCCGCGGGAGTCTGCGCGGAAAGCTTCTGTACGTACGCATCCTCCCACTCGGCACTCCATCTCACCTCCTTGCCGATGAACAGGATCTTCCCGGTCGTGTTGATCTGGTCCCAGGCATCCTGGTCTATTGGATTCGTCCCGACATCCGCCCTGCCGTCAGCCTCAGGAAGCGGGAGGATCACCGCATCGCCGAACACCACCCCGTCTGCAGAAGGGAAACTCCAGTGTTCGGACTGGAATGATTCGATCACCCTTCGATCGTTCACGGTGTCGGACGAACCGTCCTCGTCTATGAAGAGTTCGGGGGGAGCCGCAAGGTCCCATGTCCTGAACTCAAAGGACTCATTCCAGGCTTCGAGGCCAAAGCCTCTGAGCTTTGTTTCGATCCAGTCGGCGGTCTGATTCGCACCTGCGGAGCCGGCTGAGCGGAAAGCGAGGTGATCGAGCGCAATCTGCTCGAGCTCGCGGTCGATCGAGTACGCGCTCGCGCCGCATACCGTTCGGACGATCTCTGCCTCCAGAC
>DYTM01000271.1 GCA_020725985.1 Methanomassiliicoccus sp. | reverse complement strand
TGACGCGATAGATGACCTTGCCGGCATCTGGCCTGTAGTCGGGGCTGCCCCTGAGCATGTTGATAAGGACCGATTTCCCGGATCCGCTCCGTCCGATGAGCCCCAGAACCTCGCCAGCATTCACGACGGCACTGACATCTCTCAGAACCACGGTACCGTTGAACCGCTTCGTGACGTTGTCCACAATGACGAACGGTTCCGACTGCTCAGGCATATTAGACTGCGTACCTGCATGTCGAATATAAATGCTTTCCCAGATGTGTTACGATTGTTAGAAATTTCTCGATTCCGATGGGCTCTGGGTCCGAACAAGGTTTAATAGGGTGGATAGTATATCCATCCCACGATGGGGGTCAAGTTCTACTCGTACAACGCAGGCGGCCCAACCCCGAAATTCTCGCCCTATCATGTCTGGAAGGCGTACAGCGTGATCGATGTAGACGGACCGATTGGCAGAAAGGCCCTCTCGAGGGCCCTGAGGGTCGGCGAGGGAAGCACAAGAACCATACTGGACAAGATGGTTCGGGACGGCAGCGCTGAGAACACGATCAGGGGGGTCGTGCTGACCGACCGGGGGAAGAAGAAGCTTGACAACTCCGGGATCGCGGTCGCCCCGGTCGACCTCGATGGTCTCACTCTCGGAGAACAGAACTGCGCCGTTCTGGCGAAGGGGATGGCCAACAAGGTCAGGCTCGGCTGCGAGCAGCGGGACGAAGCGGTGAGGGCCGGGGCCTCGGGGGCGACGACCCTCGTCTGCAGGAAAGGAAGGCTTGTCTTCCCGGGGGACGACAAGCGTCCCTCCCAGAGCGAGGTGGATCCACTCCGAAGCATTTTCTCAATCGACGACAACGATGCGGTCATCGTCGGCTCCGCCTTCTCCTACGAGGCGGCGGAGAGGGGAGCGGTCACCGCCGCTCTTGCGCTGGACGATCAGGCGGGGCCGTGCTGGCAGGAAGGAGGGGGCCTTCTCTCCCAGGACACCGAGGCCGAGGACCTCAAGTGCCTTGCCCTGGCAATCCACGAGCTCGTCGGAAGACTGCCACTGACGATGAGGAGCCGCAACTTCTACGGGGTGAGATGCGAGGACGGGGAGGTCCTCGACACCAACTATACGGGTCCGGTGCTCGAGGAGGCGCTCAGGAAGCACCAGATCGTCAGGAAGATCGCACCTACCGGCCCCTACAGGGGTGTGCCAATTGTCGCCGTCCCAATCCTGCGGAAGAAGGAGGCGGTGGCGGTCATCGGCGTGGTGGACATCAG
>DYTM01000047.1:5530-8594 GCA_020725985.1 Methanomassiliicoccus sp. | reverse complement strand
AAGGAAAGGATAATTAGTCAGTCCAGGGATTAGGCCTTGTGCTGAGGATCGAGGTCGAGGGAGTCACTGTGAGACTCGACACCGAGGAGTCTTCTTTCGAGCGCTACGTCAGAGGGAGCTACGGTCCCGCATGCGCCACGACCAGCGCGTCTGAGAGTCGTCGAGAGACGGACATCAACGTGCATGTGGATTTTCATAGGTTCAGAGGCCCGCTGGCACGGGCCTGGCTTGATCGGGTGGAGACCGAGAATCCTGTGATTCTTGGATCACATCTGAGGGTGGGGGATGGATCAGTATTCTATCAGTACGGCCCTTACTGCATCGAGGCTTTGAAGAGTCGGAATGGAATCGAGGTCAGGGCGCTTTTCCAGATGACGAGGAGACATATATTCCTCAAGATGCTTGGGAACGACGAAATCCTGGAGTCCTACCAGGCCCTCATGCGCCAGTCGATCCACTATCCGCTGTTCCATGCACTTCAAGAGAAGGGGTTCTCGGTTCTGCATGCAAATCTCGTGGAGAAGGACGGGGATGGGGTTTTGTTCATAGGTGCGAACGGCGCCGGGAAGACGACAGCCGCCCTCGCCCTCCTTCCGGAAGCAAGAATTCTCGCCGACAACTTCGTGCTCTTCGATGGGAACAACCTCGTCGGCTTTCCAGAGTACATCCGGGTATCGAAGGAAGCAGCCGAAGCTCACGGGTTGAAGACGACCGGTATGGAGATCTTCGGCAAGCGGCAGGTCGGTATCGGCGAGGGCGCGCTCAGGCGGAGAGCCCGACCTGCGGCGGGAGTCATAGTGAGAAGGGGGACGAGGGCAAGCTGGAAAGAGATAGAAAGAGAGAAGGTCATAAGGTACCTTGACGCCGTCGACTCCTTCCTTCACGAAGGCCACAAGTACTCGTACATCGCCTTCCCTGAGGCGAGCGCGTATCGGACCATGTACCCGGAATGCAGCTACTTCGAGGCGACCCTGGGCGGATTCGAGGAATCGAAGACCATGATTCGCGAGAAAGTCGGTGGTCTCATTGGACTGTGATATCGGCGATGTAGTGAAGGTCAGGTTCGGGGTCGATATGCCCCGCATCCTTCGGGAGGAGCTCAGCATCTGGAAGAAGGACATCGGGAACCCCGATCTGACTGTCGAGTCCGGCAAGATCCCAGAGCTCGGAATTCCCTTGGGCGAAGGGTTCTATGTCTCCAGAGGGTCATATCAGATGAGGAACGAAAGGGCGACATACTCCATTCATTCGGATAGGATCGTCATTGACGGAACCCCTGCACACGACTTCTTCCGGGGACGTGTCCTCCAGCCGGCCTTTAACAGATTCCTCGTCCCCAAAGGCTGGTGCACGGCGCACGCCTCCGGAGTCGCCTTCGACGGCAAGACGGTGGTCTTTCCAGCATTCGGAGGAACTGGAAAGACTGGCCTCATGCTCGAGTTCATGATTGACGGGGCTGACTTCGTCGCCGACGACCACGTCCTCCTCGGGTCGGACGGCGCTATCGCCGTGTACCCCAGGTGGATCCATCTCCTCGAGTACAACTTCAGGATGTTTCCCGAGCTGTTCGATCGGGCGTTCCCTTCCGGCGAGGAGAGGAAGAGGGCTGAGCGGAGGCTCCGTAGGTATCGAACGGGATTGGAGATGAGAGGAAGCAACGCCCTCTCCAGAATCATCAAGAGGAACCTGATATCCCGCTACTACTTCGAATGCAGATTGCCCCCGGCTGATCTGTTCCCCGGAGCAAAGGTCCAAAGGATGGGGAAGGTGACGCACGCTTTCCTCCTCTTGCGAAGAGAAGGGAGGAAGCTCATTGAGGACTCCACCGCGGAGGAGCTCGCGAGAATGGCCTCGGCGTCAGGATGGATCAACGAGAACGCATGGATCTACAACACCGTCGCAGAGCTGTCTGGCCTACAGCATCACTCCCTCGAGGACAGAAGACGTATTCTCGAGAGGTTCTTCAGGCACGCCGAATGCTTTGAGGTCTCGGTCGGGGAGTCGTACGACAGGAAAGGGTTGGACGGCATCTACCGCGAGATAAGATCCTACATATCCTGACCCCGCAGGCGAGAATGTTGGACGTCGGTGCCATTGCGGTGCACTTCGGGAGTTTCTACCCCTATCATCGTGCTCCATTCCACGGCTGGAACGCTGCCAAACAATAATATGAGTCGATAGCACTAGCAGTCCGGAGCATTGCTGGTGATTGGAGCGAGAGCATGAAGGTCGCGATCCTCTCATTCTACGACTTCGAGGAGGTCGGCGGAGGCACAGAGATCTTCATCAGGCATCTCCGAGAGGTGTTCCCGGATTCAGACCTCATCAAGTACTCAAGCTCCATCGAGAATAGAATCGCCCCCCCGCTTCACAAGGTCAATCTCGAGGAGGTGAGGATGGGACTCGCGATCGGCAACAGATTCCACAGGCTTAACAGGGCGAGGGGATACGACATCATCTTCGCCAACGGATTGGCTGGATGGTATGTTTCGCTGCTGCGGCCCGGGATTCCGATGGTCAACGTCTGGCATTTTACGTACCGAGGGTTGGCCGACAGCGTCCTCAGGGGCACGCCTGGCTACTTCCCATCCAAACACTTCATCTCCTGGTTCGAGAAGATCGGGACCCTCGGAAAGGTCAGCGTCGCAGTCAGCGAGAAGACGAGGAGGGAGCTTGAGGCCTACTACAACTGTGAATCTAGGATGATCAGGAACGGCGTCCCGCTTGAGGTCTTTCGACGGACGGGAAGGGACGATGCGAGGGAGGCACTCGGCATAGGATGGGACGGGCCGATGGCGATCTTCGTAGGAAGGGCCGAATACGCCAAAGGATTCGACATCGTGGAAGAGATATCGAGAAAGATGAAGGACATCAGGATCCTCTGCATCACCTCATCGGAAGTCGAGAGCGAGAACGTGATAGTGAAGAGGAACATTCCGAACCAGATGATGCCTCTCTGTTACTCTGCCGCCGACATCTTTCTCTTCCCCTCGAGATACGAGTCCGCGAGCTACTCGGCCCTCGAGGCCATGGCCTGCGACCTTCCCCTTGTGGTCAGTAGGAC
>DYTM01000047.1:4981-5520 GCA_020725985.1 Methanomassiliicoccus sp. | reverse complement strand
GTATCTTCGAGGACATCGATGAGACCGCCGTGGGGCGGATCGTAGACACGTTCGCGATCGATGACTTCTGCGGAGCCATACGATTCGTTCTCAAGAATGAGAGATTCAAAACGAGGAAGATTGTCGAGAGGAGCTTCTCGATGGAGAGATTCGCCGAGGAGTACAAGAGACTCGCGGCGGAACTTGTGTCCGATGATGGAGAAGCTGGGGAATGACAAGATGTCTGAGGCAGTCATCTTCATCTGCAGTGGTCTCAGAAATCGCCACTCAGAAGTGACGTGTTAAATAATGCCTTCTCGTTGATGTGGTTCGGTGCGATGTGCCATCAGAGAAGTGATAGGGGAGTGCATTGACCCGCAGCTTCTCCAACGCCTCAAGCCGAACTGCCTTCGTTCTGAACATGGACGCAAACGGGCTTGGAGTTACCAGAAGCCTCGGCCGGGAGGGGATTCCAGTGGTCGGCGTCGATCCCCGTCCAGACATTCCTGGATTGCGATCCCGCTACTGCAGACCCCTGGTCTCCGCCGATCCTGAGGATG
>DYTM01000047.1:2766-4971 GCA_020725985.1 Methanomassiliicoccus sp. | reverse complement strand
CTCGAGCTTCTCTTGAGGGAGGGGGAGAGACTGAAGGACAAGGGAGTACTCTACCCGACCTCGGACGCGTTCGTCCTCTTCGTATCCCGGAACAGGAATCGACTGAGAGGCAGCTTCGATTTCGTCATCCCGCCGGCAGAAGTAGTCGAGGGAATGATAAACAAGCGGAGCCTCTACGACGCTGCCACGAGGATCGGGGTTCCGTACCCCAAGACCCTGTTCCCGAGGTCAGTCTCGGAAATCGAGCACATGAAAGACGAGTTCGAGTTCCCCGCCTTCCTGAAGCCCTTCTATTCACATCTGTGGTTCGAGATATTCGGCAGCAAAGGCTTTGTCGTCAACAACTATGAAGAGCTGCTCGAGGGCTACGAGCGCGCTTCGTCTCACGGGCTGGAAGCGATGGTGCAGACGATAGTCACCGGGCTTGAGAGCAACATCTACACGGTCTCAACCTACGTCGCGACGGACGGAGAGCCGAAGGCCGGCTTCGTTTGGCAGAAGATCAGGCAGTGCCCGAAGGACTTCGGGGTCGGCTCCCTCGTCACGAGCGTTCATGATGAAGGGCTTGTGAAGACCGGGCTCAGGTTCTACAAGGAGATAGGGTACAGGGGCATCGGCTCCCTGGAATTCAAGAGAGACGAGAGGGACGGTATCTTCAAGCTCATAGAGCTCAACGCACGTCCTTGGCTCCAGAACCTTCATTCCACTTGCGCTGGATTGAACCTCCCACTGTTGGAGTATCTCGATCTCACGAAGCAGGAGCTACCAGATTGGGGGGAGTATGCAGATGGAGTCAGATGGCATGACGCCTTGAACGATCTGAAATCATACAATTCCTACCGAAGGACCGGGACCCTCGGTTTCGGGGAATGGGTGAGATCGTGGTTGGGATCGGAGTGCAACGCCTACTTCGCCTGGGACGATCTTCTGCCAGCGTTCAAGCGCGCGGAGTATGGAGTCGAGGTTGCCAAACTGTTGATAGAATACGTCAAACCGGGGATGATGCATGGATGAGAGAGAATCGGCAACGGAGGACTGCGTCATCGGGGACCCGAGCAACAGCCGTTCCATATGATTCCCCGCACTCCCTATCTGAACATCCAGTTCACCGTCGCATCAGTTCCAGCTATCAGGATTGATAACCAGGAACTAAGGTATTTATGTAGTGCCGGGCAAAGGAGTACGAAGGCAATTGTTATCAACCATGATAACGATACCGATGCAGAACCGATACACAGCTATCGTTTCTGCATTCGCCTTGTAATGATCAGAAGTGATCGGGGAGACAAACGGTCATCGTCCTGGTCTTGAGGGAAAGCAGAAATGAAAGGCTCAGGCGAGCTAAGCGGGGGAGCATTGCGCTCCGTGGTTCCGTCAGCTGGGGTCAGGTTTGGTGGGCCAGCCCCTGAAGGAGGAGCCGAAGCGAAATGCCCGACCGTATCGGCTTCAAGGGAATGGCAGCACGGACTGGGAATTCGGGGATGGGATGCAGCAAAGGAGAGGAAGAAGAGAGTCACTTCTCGCAGGCAGAAGAGCGCCATTAGGAGGAGCGAGCCCGGCGGGGAGGTGGTCGAGGCACTCACGCGGGGTGCTGTTTTGACCAGCATGACCGAGCCGGGAAAGGCGAGGCTCCTCCTGCGTGGCCTCGAGATCCTCATAGAGAAGACGCGCTCAGGTAGCCTCAAGGCTATCTCAGCGTTCATCGTTCTCGGCTTCATTCTCGGATCCTTCGTACCGATGTGGACCGCCTCCTCTACACCAATTCCGCCGGAGGAGCTGTCGGCGGGTATGGAATCACAGGTTCCTCCTGAGGCTGCGACGTATGATGATTTCACCCTCGGAGCGAAATCGGCGAACCTGACGACCAGCGCGTCCGGATCCCTGATTACAGTTCGTACTGAGGAATACATGCTGAAGGTCGACTACGCGACCTACTTCGTCAACTATACTATATATCCGTATTCTACCACGGACCACATAAAGTACCGCAGGATGGACCCGTACTACCCCGGCAACGGGACGACCGACTCGACCGGCGCGTACCTCGACGGCGTTCACATGACGATCTCGAAGTGGGGGAGGAACGGGGACGTGGTGTGGTTCCTCGAATCCTGTCCCGAATTCAGTCTCAATCAGACATTCACATTCTTCAGGGACTACTTCGAACTCAACGTCACCTACATCCCCGGAACCAAGAAGGTCGTC
>DYTM01000047.1:0-2756 GCA_020725985.1 Methanomassiliicoccus sp. | reverse complement strand
TCACGACCTACTTCATCGGGCTCTTCTCCAGCTCCGGCAGCATCTACAGCATGACAAACGACGCCACCGGGCGGTACAACAGATATGTTCCGGGTTCGTCGGAGACAACTCCCTCATCGAACGCGATCGGGGGGTGGTACCCGAAGAACAACGTTTTCGCGCCCGCATGTGACATGAGGGCCTATGGAAGAACCCTCGGTCTTGAGTGGGGGTACAACGAGACAGTTGCGTATGTCTCCTCTCCGCAGTGGATGAAGCAGAACAATCCCGTCAACGGCGGACCCTCGGTCTTCGGCCTCAAATACTCGTCGATAACGGGCGTGACCCCGGATCCGGGAGCGGGAACGACCGAGACATTCCAGATGTTTGTCAGACCTTACAAGTACCGATGGCAAGGATAGGGGATACGACGTCGGGTACGCCCAGTGGATAGGGCCAAAGATCGCAAGCGCCTGGGGGAACCACGACACGCCGATCTTCCCCTTGACAGTCATGGATCTTGGCAGTTGGACTTCCCAGTTCAAGAGCTGGGTTGAGAGCAGCCAGGTGAAGGTCGCTACATACTCAACGAATCCATCCCAAATCAACTGGAACTACAAGTCCGCATCCCGGGCGAACTATGAGCCAGACGGCCCAACGAACGTCCCTCAGGCCTGGCAGATCTACAGCAGCCCCGGCACGCCCTACGTGGCCTCAGATGGGAGCACCATACTGACGCCGGTGAGCGGGCCGTACACGACGCCGGGCACCTATCGGTGGCACCTGATAGTGAATGATTCACAACCTTCCTGGTGGTGGGGCTCGACAGGGGTCTTCTGGGACATGATGGACTCGGTGACGGTCTACAACCAGCCAAGGAACGACTATCAGAGTCGGTCTGAGTTCGTCTTCAACGGCTATCTCAAGCTGGTGAAGGAATCCTATGCCTCCGGATACTGGAGCTATGTCGTAACGAACTCATACACGGCGACGGTTCATCTGGGAGTGGCGAGCGACCTGACGACGATCGAAGGCTGGGAGTCATCGAGCGCGTACGGGACGACGATGAAGGCCCATGCGATCTCGACGATGAACTTCGTCAACAACATGCTTCCGCAATACAAGCCCAATATCCTAGTGTATCAATACTACGATGCCACCGACAACCCCGACGACCAGGCTGATGTCTACAGCGCCCTGTTCGGGGCGGCAAGATACAAGTTCCACGTCACTCTCTATTCATATTCCTCCTACGACAGCCAGATGCACAATTTCATCATGGCCGAGGACATGTTCAAGGCCATGGGGACAGGTAGAGATGACGATGTGAGAATCGATGTCGGCACGCTTGACCTTTCAGCTGAAGGTTCGGCCCTGACGACCGGAGCGTCGATGGTTGTCACCAAGGGCTCGGGCACTCCGACGATCTCGTTCACTTCCTCCTCCAATCAATACTCAATCACCAATCTCAACGGAATCGCGAACACCTTCAACTTCGTCATCCCCTCAAGCTCATTCTACGAGAAGGGGACGAACGTGCAAAGCTCCGGAGCGATGACCTTCAGCTCCGACGGAAAAGGGACTTTCCAGGGAAGCATCGGGGCGGAGAAGACTGGGACTGTGGTGAAGAGGAGCGATATTTCGGTCGTTCACCAGGTCTCCGGAAGCGCGACAGTGACGCCGATCCAGAAGAACTCCACCTACGCGAAGCTTGGCGTGAGCGCCACGGGCGGGACGACGACGATCTCGCTGAGCGGATTCACGCCCTCCAAGACCTACGACATACTCGTGAACGGGCAGTTTGCGGAGAGCAAAATCGCAGACTCCCAGGGAATCGTTTCCTTCGCACGCTCCTACGGATTGAGCGATCAGGTCATCGTGCAGGAGGGGAGTGCCGGCGACACGGTGCAACCTACAGTTCAGTCGATAGTACCTGCGAACGGCTCGGGCGGGCTCGAGATCACGCAGACGGTCCAGGTCACCTTCAGCGAGGCGATGAACAGGACTGCCACCCAATCGGCGTTCTCGCTCAGCGCAGGCGGGACCGGGATCGGAGGCTCGTTCTCCTGGAACTCTGGGAACACAACCATGACCTTCACCCCTCTTAGCCCGCTTGACTACGGCACCTTGCACTACGTCAACCTGACCACAGTGGCAAAGGACCTGGCCGGCAACCAGCTCGCCTCGCCAAGATCATATACCTTCACCACAAAGACGACGGACGAGAGCGTGCCACCGACCGTCACGGATGTCTATCCTTCGAACGGGGCGTCCGGCGTCTCCGTCGACACCTCGATCATCATCACATTCAGCGAGCCGATGAACGTCACCGAGACCTCGGACGCTTTCCACCTCTCGTCCTCGCAGGGAATCGCCGACGGCATGATAACGTGGATAGACAACAGCTCCACTCTCGTCTTCACCCCGACGAACGACCTGCTGCAGTCGATGACCTACACCATCACAGTAGGATCGGATGCGGCTGACTTCTTCGGAAACAACCTGACTGATCCCTTCACAAGCATCTTCGCGACCGAGCAGGTCCAGGGGGACACGACGCCCCCGACGGTGGCATCGACGGTCCCCAACCAGGGAGCGACAGGGGTAGAGGTGACTCAGAACATCGCGCTCTTCTTCAGCGAGCCGATGAACAAGACCTCGGTGGAGGGAGCGTTCTCGATGACCGGATCCGGCACTCCCGTTCAAGGGTCTTTCTCCTGGGACACCGATGCCAGGACACTCGTGTTTTCTCCCTATGAGACATTCGCATACGGGGC
>DYTM01000001.1:8939-31280 GCA_020725985.1 Methanomassiliicoccus sp. | reverse complement strand
CTGACCTGAACTGCCGCCTCCTCGGTCGCGGCCATGTCTCTGGCGAAAGTGAAATCTCCCAAGTGAAGGGAATGCGGAAGACGGGGTGCCTGGATCAAGACCGCGTGTAATGCTCTGGGTCCTCGACCACCTGGAACTCGTTGCCGTCCGGGTCCGAGAACACCGCCATCAAGCCGCCCCACTCCTGCCGCTGCGGCTTGAGCCTGAACCTCACGCCCTCGTCGACAAGCCGCTTGTGAAAGTCGTAGATGCTGTCCGTTTCCAGGACGATGTTGGTCTGGCCGCCAGGCTGTCGTTCGTCGTGAACCGCTGGCACGTAGAGAGCGATCTTGCCGAGCGGCTCGCCCGGGCCCACTTCCACCCAGTTCCGCGCCCTCTCGTCCAACTGGAGCGGGAACCCGAGAACGTCGGCATAGAATTCGACCGCGGCCTCGAGGTTGCTGACCGGCACGGCTGCGATCCATACTCTTACCAGCCTGCCCTTCCGTTCTGGCTCCCCTTCCCCTCCCATCGGGTCTCCGAGAGGCATATTCAAAGAATCGATTCAACTGGTATTTGAGCGTTGACCCGTTCACGACGATTCGGGGGAAATGCTGCGAACAGCGGCGCCGCAACCCCCCATCCGCCCCTCCAGTCATTTGGAAATCCTCGTCCGAGCCCTTGAATGGAAAAACAACTATACCGGGGGAAGCAATCACTGTCGGAAAGGTGCAGTGGATGAAGGTCGTGGTGACGGGAGGGGCGGGTTTCATCGGCTCGCATGCGTGCGAGCATTTCGCCTCCGCGGGGAACGAGGTCGTCGGACTGGACGATCTGAGCAGAGCCAGGCTCCTGAGCAAGAAGTCGGCTGACACCGCCTCGTACAACTGGAACTTCCTTTCAGGCATGGCGGGTGTGAGGATGAACAAGACGGACGTCACTTCCCCCGCGGGGCTTGCGAGGACGATCCGGGATGCGGACCTCGTCATCCACACCGCAGCCCAGACGGCCGTCACGACCTCGCTCGTCGATCCGCGGACGGACTTCCGGGTCAACCTCCTCGGGACCTTTAATGTGCTCGAGGCGGCGAGAAAGGCCGGAACGAATCCGACCATCGTCTTCACCTCGACGAACAAGGTCTACGGTGGCAACGTGAACCAGATTCCAGTCGCCGAGAAAGCCAGCAGGTACGTGTTCGAGGACGAGATGCTGAACGGCATCGACGAGTCCTTCTCGATTGACCGCTGCGAGCACACCCCCTATGGCTGCTCGAAGACCGCCGCGGACCTGTACGTTCAGGACTACGCTCACACCTACGGGCTAAGGACGGCAGTCTTCAGAATGTCCTGCATCTACGGACCGAGGCAGTTCGGGGTGGAGGACCAGGGTTGGGTGGCGTGGTTCATCATCGCCCATCTGACAGGGAAGAAGGTGACGGTCTACGGGGACGGCAAACAGGTACGGGACATCCTCTACGTGACCGACCTCGTGAGAGCGTTCGACTCCTTCGCATCCGGTAGGGTGAGGAGCGGGGTCTACAACATGGGCGGGGGGAGGGAGAACACTATCTCCATCCTCGAACTCGTCGGTATGATAGAGAAATGGAGCGGGAGGGATTTCGAGCTCGCCTACTCGGATTGGAGGCCGGGCGATCAGAAGGTCTACGTGTCCGACATCGCCAAGGCGCGGAAGGAGCTCGACTGGAAGCCCGAGGTGGGAGTCGAGGCGGGAGTGCGGAAGGTCTACGACTGGGTCGGCGCCAACAGGGCCCTTCTCGAGTGACTGGGGACGGCGAGAACGGTCTACCTCAGGTCATCCTTCATCCGCAGGTACTCTTCCCTGGTGATCTCCCCCCGAGCGTATCGCTCCCCCAGCACCTCCAATGCCTGCCTTTTCTGATCAGGGGACTGCTCATACCGCCATCCGTACTGCACCCGGGCAGTCGGCCTGAGAGAGAGTATCGCGAGCACGACGATCAGGACTATCACGACCGGAACGAGCATTCCTAGGATCATGAGCCACCACATGCCGGACCAGTCGAACTGCATGTGTGTGCCGTCCAGCCAGAATTCCCCCGAAGGGGCGAAGAGCGCCGCTACGATAGCCAGCACGACGACGAAACATATGATCACGGCGACGAGGGCGAACAGGGCGCTATTCCTTCTCATATTATCGGTCTTTCATCAGGCCTCGACCTATTTCAAGCTGTCCCCAAATCCGAATTGGATACGGAAATCGGGTGACTGGCGCAGGCCGCGAGGGAGTCGCGGCCCATTGTCCAGGAAGGCTAATCTCCTCGGGCGCTGATATCCCCCTTGAAAGGGGGTCGAGGCTGAGGGTTTGCATCTCTTCGGTCGGGGAGACGCTCGATTCGGAGGTGGACGACGAGTTCGGCATGTGCGAGTACTTCATCATCGTGGATCCGGACACGATGGAGTACGAGGCGGTCCTCAACGAAGCGTCCCATTCTCCCACTGGCACCGGCGCGATGGCTGCCCAGGCAGTCGTCGACTTGGAGGTCGACGTCGTCCTCACTGGATTCGTCGGGCCGCATGCTAAGCGAATTCTCTCAGACGCGGGAATACGTATTGTCCAGGGATTCGAAGGCACCGTCCGGGGCGCTCTCGAGAGGTTCACGAGGAGGGAGCGGGAGGCCGGGAGGCTGGGGTAATCCTGGCCTAGGTGATCGTGATCCGCCTGGATCCTCGAGAGACAGACTGCAGCCAAGTCCTCCTCACCTCCGCTTCCTCCTTCGTCTCGCCCAGGATTGGCTCCACGGGTGAGGTTCCGCCCGGCGAACTCATCCCAAAGCTTATCTCGTTCTCCCAATATCAACGCCTTTGCCAGAGATGACCCCATCACGAACCGAGGCGAACCCGCCGGCCTTCGTCTTGCATATGGGCGCAAACGGCCTGGGCATCACCCGCAGCCTGGGAAGAGAAGGCATCCCGGTCGTCGGCGTGGACTTCGTGCGCGACGCTCCTGGCCTCTTCTCCAGGTACTGTAGGCCGCTGCTCGCCCCGAATCCTTCTGTCGACCCCAAGGGAGCGCTTGATGCCCTGATGAGGGAAGGGGAGGCGGGAGGCGGAGTCCTCCTTCCAGCCTCGGACGTCTACGTCCTCTTCGTCTCGAGGCACCGATCGCAACTCTCGAAGCACTTCCACTTTGTCATTCCCCGGGAGAACATCGTGGAAGGGATCGTGAACAAGAGAGTCCAGTACGAGCTGGCCGAGAGGATCGGCGTTCCGATCCCGAGAACGATCTTTCCCAGGTCCGTCTCGGAGCTGGACGCGATGGCGGACCGGATTCAGTACCCAGCGTTCATCAAGCCCTGCTACTCCCACCAATTCGCCGAGAGGTTCGGGAAGAAGGGGTTCGCTGTCCGGGACCTCGAGGAGCTGAGGAAGCAGTTCGCACTTGTTCTGTCGAAGGGTCTGGAGGCGATGGTCCAGGAGATTGTAGAAGGCCCGGAAACGAATCTCTACGGACTCCACGGATACTTCGACCGGGCGGGGGAGCCTCTGGCCCTATACATGGCCAGGAAGATAAGACAGTATCCCCCCGACTTCGGGGTGGGGACGGTCCACGAGAGCGCTAAGAACGCGGAGGTCCGGGAACTCGGCCTGAAGTTTTTCCAGGGACTGGGCTACACAGGGATGGGAGGGGTCGAATTCAAGCGGGACCGGAGAGACGGCCGTTTCAAACTCATCGAGCTGAACCCTCGCACGGGAATGCAGAACCTGAACATGTCGGCGGCGGGGCTCAACATGCAGCTCATCAGGTGCCTCGACGCCCTTGGAAGAAGAGCGGAACCGCGGTTCGACTACAGGGAAGGGGTGAGGTGGGTGGACTTGATACTGGACCTCGAGTCGCTCCTCATCCGCCGGAAGAGGGGCGAGAAGGTTCCGAGCGGGGAGGTGCTCCGCACCTGGATAACGGCGGACTGCCACCCTTTTCTGTCCCTGGATGATTTGCGGCCTGCAGCTGCCAGGACCGGAGGGGCCTCAATCTCGCAAAGGAGATCGTCTCGGTCATGAGGGCGCGGGAGCGTTCGTGAAAGAGGAAGCCTCTATCGCCCAGTCAGCGCCTTCACGGCTCTGTGCAGGCCCATCGGGCCGGTCATCATGACGTCCCCCGCCGGAGTGGCGTAACGGAACTCGATGCCAGAGCGTTCCATCAGTGCCCTATTCGGCCCGGTCACCAGGATCTTGTCGGGCTCGGGCAGATTCTCCTCGAGCCTGAACAGGCCATGGCCCCCTTCGGCGAAGACCTCCTCGTTCGTCAGCTCCCCTTCGATGAATCCCCGAACATACGTCCCGATGTCTTCCCCACCGAGAAACTGCGCGGTGTGGGCCTCGAAGCCTCCGAGCACTTCTCCGGCATCGATGAGCAGACCGAGCGTGTGCCCGTTGCCGAAGTTGATCGCAAGGACGCGCTCGTCTCCGCGGACATCAGGGTCCGAAAGACATCCGAGCGCCGCGGCCGGGGAGGTGTCCATGACGAACACCTCCGCATCCGGGACCTCGCTCTGGGCCCTCCGGGCTGCGCTCCGCATCCGAATGAACTCCTCCGGTATCGCCCCCAACCGATAGGCGAGGTACTCGAGCTTCCTCTCCCTGCTGAGCGTCCTCCTGAACCGCTCTATCCTCGTCGTGCGGTTGCTCGTCCCCTTCGGTGAAACCCCGTGATCCTGGACGGCGATCGCAACCGCCTCGATAGCGCCGCCATCGCCCGACTCCCTCAGCAATCGCGCCGGCCCCCGGAGCCTCACCTCCTGCAGCCAGAGAACCTCGCCGACAAAACCGGAAGGGAGGGCCCTGTCGCTCACCTCTATTCCCCTTTCCCTAACCTCGTCCAGATCGTTTCTGACTGAGAACGCGGCGCTTTCGCTCATCGTCACCTTCAGACCAGAGGAAACGTGCTTCTTCAGGGCGCTGGCGAACTGGCCTCCGCCGACGGTGTCCCCTATGACGAACAGATCCGTGCGGAGATTCGTGGCGAAGGCCACCGCCGCGGCATGGATCTGCGCCGCCGAGGGCAGTACCATCTTGGCGCAGTTCTCGGGTCTTCTATCCGGGTCGATCAACATGATGTCCGTCGTCCCGACGCCGATGTCCACTGCGAGAGTCCTCATCTCCCATTCTCCCTTTCTTCTAAGATAGTGGGGCGCCGGGATTCGCGTCCGAAGGCAGGGCGGGAACGTCCCCTGTTCCTGACCCTAGGCCGCACTCCCGGCATGACCTCATTTCTTCTTTCGCTTCCTTGCTCCCCTTTTCCCTCCCACCTCCGAGGACCGGAGGGGGCTGGGGCCGATGCTCTGTATCTTTGACACGAAGGTGGACACCTCCTTCTGGAAGATGCCCGGCTCGTCGGCGTCGACGTATCCAAGCATGAGCCTGGTATCATCGAAGCCCAACTGCCCGAGCATTCTCTTCATCAACGTTATCCTCTTCCTCGTCCTCAGGTTTCCCGTCTCGTAGTGGCAGTGGCCGGGTTTCCCTGGAAGCACGAGCACGCCGTCGATGCCTCTTGAGAACGCCTTGAGCACCCACTCGGGATCGACTCTCGCCGAGCACATCGTCCGGATGATCGAGTAATTGGCGGGGAGGATCAACCGCTTCGTCCCGGCGAGGTCCGCCGCTGCATAGGAGCACCAGTTGCATGAGAAGACGAGGATGTTAGGGGTGGACAGATCCACGGACGCTCCATTCCCGGTGGCCACGTCGATCTGCGCGAGCATCTGCTTGTTTGAGAAGCACCCTTGATCCATCGCCCCGCTCGGACAGGCGGCGACGCAGGCCCCGCAGCCGTCGCACCTGCCCGCATCGACCGACGCGACTTTCTTCCCCTTCCTCTCCGGATCGTCTACTATCTGAATCACCCTCAGCCGGCAGATCGAGGCACATATGCCGCATCCGTCGCAGATGTCGTAGTCGGGAATGGCGGCACAACCCTTTTCGGCCAGCGAGGTCGCCCTAATCTTCGCCAGAGCAATCGCGATCTCCTTGCCCGCCTTCGCCGTCGCAGCCGCGGGATCGTTCCAGTGAATCCAAGCACACTGCTCCCTCAGATTCGCCATCTCCACGATCAGCCCGTTCGCGCTTGCCTGCTCGAGCTCGTTCTGGAAGTCCTTCTGATACAGCCTCGGGGAGCACGCGCCGATGACGACCCGATTCAGCGACTTCCTTTCGATATCCGCGCGCATCTTCCTGAGCGAGGAGGCGGCGCAGAGCATGTCCCCCACCCGGACGACCTTCACTTCACGATCGCCGGCCAATCCCCCGGCGATGCCTTCCAGGTCGAGCACGCCGCTGACGCAGCCTCCGCAGCGGCAGAGGTACACGCCCACCCTCGGTTTCTCAGAGCCTCCAGCTCCGTCTCCCCCATCCCCACGGTCAAGCTTGGCCATCGAATCGTCCCTCACAGTCCACGAGGTACCTCGGACTCCACGGTAGGAATACTAATCTGCGAAGCCCTTATGAAGGATACGCTCGAATCCCGGCATGACGCGGAGGATCTCGAATCTCAGATCTCCGGGCCGTTCGGCACGTCATTCCTCTCACCGGTCCGGCTGAAAACCAGCTCCCCATTTCCCACGCTGACCGGGACCCTCAAGGGGTTTGGACCCAACTCGACGATCAAATCGATGAACCTGGTCACCTCCTCCTGAAACCTCTCCGGTTCGTCCGAGTTGACCCAGCTCACCATGAGCCTCTTCTCGTTGAATCCCAGCTCGCGAAGTATTCCTCTGAGGAGGGCGATCCTCTTCCGCGTTTTGGAGCTGTCGGATTCGAAATGGCATCGTTCGGACCGCCCTGCCACAATCAGGATTCCATCCGCGCCCTTCGAGAACGCCCTCAGCACCCACTCTGACTCGACCCTCGCGGAGCAGGGGGATCTGATGAGCCGGAAATGCGGCTTTATGTCCAGCCTCTTCATCCCGGCGAGGTCCGCGGCCATGTACGAGCACCGTTGGCAGGTGAACACGATGATCGTCGGAGCTGACGAATCCTTGTCATGACCGCCTTGGACCGCGGCCCCGATCTGGGCGAGTATGTGTTCCCCAGAGGAGGGAAACTGCTCGATCGCCCGGGCGGGGCAGGCAGCGACGCAGGAGCCGCAGCCGTTGCAGAGATCCGGAGAGACGACTGCTTTGCTCCCCTCCCTCCTCTTCCGATCCCCCATGAACTCTATGGCTCTCGACCGGCACACCCTCGCGCATATTCCGCAGCCGTCGCAGAATCTCTCATCGATGATCGCCTGCGCCCCGATCCTGGCGGGCTGCATCGTGGCCATTTTCGCCACAGCCATCGCTATCTGGTCCTTTGCCTTGATGAGTGCCGAGGTGGGGTACTTCCAGTGGATGGCGGCGCACTGCTCCCGGAGATTTGCCATCTCCAGCATGTCCCTGCCGAGCCCCGCCGCGTAGAGAAGCATCTCGAACTCCTTCTGGTAGAGGCGGGGCGAACATGCCCCAACGACCAACCTATCGATCGCATTGTCCTCGATCGTCTTCAGAATGTCCCGGCTCCCCTCGAGAGAGCAGAGGAACGGATGGATATGCACGCTGACGACATGAAGGAGGGTCTTCGCATGATTGGCGACCTCCTCAAGGTCGATGACGTTGGCTATTCCGGCTCCACATCGGCAAAGGAAGACGCCGATTCTTGGATCGTCTCTCGTCTCGACCGCGGAACCTTTCTCCATCTTCTCGCCCCTTCGGACACAATACTTCGACGATTGTCTAATGTATCGGAGTCCGCTATTTAGTTCTATCTCCTTAGGAGCATCCGCTGGAACCTGATGACTCGAACTCGAAGTGTCGAACTACGAACTATGTTAGCTAGATGCACGCCGTGACCGGGAACGATCGGCACGGTGACAGAGCCGGAGAAAGGAAATGCCCAGTCAAATGATCAGTTGCGAGTTCTCGCCGATGACGAACCTGCACCCCTTAGGAAGAGCGTTCTCGGACGAGGTGATCCTGCATCCAGCGCCGATCAGGCTGTCCACGATCTTCTTCCCACAGTCAATGTAGGCGCCGCCGATGACTATCGAGGACTCGATCTCGCCGTTGATGATGGTCGTACCGTCCCCGATGGAGGTGTAGGGGCCAACGTAGGTATCGGGGCCGATCAGGCAGTTCTCTCCGACTATGACTGGCCCCCTTATCACTGTTCCCCTCTTGACGGTCGTGCCCCTGCCGATGCTCACCCGGCCGATGAGCCGTACGTCCTTGTCGAGCGTCCCCTCGTTCTTCCTTTCGAGTGTCTCGAGGACGAGATGGTTGGCCATCAGGATATCCTCGGGCTTGCCGGTGTCCTTCCACCAGCCCCTGACGAGGCGGGCTTTTACTTTGCCGACATTTCTCAGCCGGTCGATCGCGTCGGTAATCTCCAGCTCGTTCCTCCAGGAGGGTTTCAGGCTCCGGATCACCGGAAAGATGCTCTTCCTGAGGAAGTAGATGCCGATCATCGCCAGATCGCTCTTCGGCTGCTTCGGCTTCTCCACCAGGCTGATGATCTCGCCCCGATCGTCCAACTCGACAATCCCGAACTTCTCCGGGTTCTCCACGGGGCACAGCGCGACAAGCGCCTCGTGCCCTCCCTGGGCGAACTCCTCGACCATGTACCTTATCCCGCCCTTCAGGATGTTGTCACCGAGATAGACCACGAAGGGATCGTCCGCCATGAAGGCCTCCGCGCATCCGACGGCATGAGCGATGCCTTTCGGCTCCCCCTGGACGATATAGGTGATTCTGACGCTGAATGCCGATCCGTCCCCAAGGAGGTCCCTCACCCTCTCCGGCATGTTGTTGCCAAGAATGACCCCGATATCGACGATTCCCGCCTCCCTGAGGTCCTCCAGACAGTAGAGGATGTTGGGCTTGTTCGCGATCGGGATGAGCTGCTTCGGGCCGGTGTGGGTGAGAGGCCTGAGCCTGGTTCCGCTTCCTCCCGCAAGGATCAGCCCCTTCATCCCTTCCCCTCCGCGAGACGCATCTCCTCGAGCCCCTCTTCCAGTGAGAGCATCTTCATATTTATCTCTGCCTCCGTCTTCTTGACATCGAGGCAGGAGCACCGGGGCCTCCTCGCCGGTAGCTCCATTTCCGCGGTGGCTACGCGCCGGATGAGAGACCGATCGAGGTCGAAGGACCTCGCCACCTTGAGACCGATGTCGTACCTGCTGATGCAGTCGGGCCCGGAGGTGTGGTACACCCCTTTCGACCTGCTTTCAAGAAGCTTCATGAGGATCTGGGCGCAGTGGGGGGCGTAGGTGGGAGAGGCGATCTGGTCGTCGAAAAGAAGTAGCTCCCGGCCACTCCGCAGTGAGTCGATGATCCAGGTGACGAAGTTCTTCTTCTCCGAAACCCGGTTCCAGCCGTAGAGGACCGAGACCCTGCAGACTAGATTCCCTTTCGAGGAGTCGAGGGTCAGCCTCTCCCCTTCCAGTTTCGTTTGGGCGTAGATGTTGAGGGGGTCGGGGGACTCGAACTCGAAATAGCCCGTTCCCTTGCTGCCGCCGAACACATAGTCGGTCGAGACGTAGAGGAGTTTCGCGTCGATCTCCCTGCACGCCTGTGCGACATTGAGCGTTCCCTCGGCATTGACCCTCCAGGCCTCCGATGGGTTCCCCTCGCAGAGGTCGACGTTCGTCAGTGCTGCGGTGAGTATGACCGAATCGGGCATGAAGGAGCGGAGGACTCCAACCGTCTGATCGGGTTCTGTGATGTCCATGAACTCCGTTTGGGAGCTCGGAAGTAAGACGGGAAGGTTGTGAAACGTACCGAGGACCTCGTACCCCCCCTTCACAGCCTCTTTGACCACATACTGGCCCAGGAGGCCCCCTGCGCCAATGACGGCAATCCGTCTCATCGCCGAGTTAATGGCACACTGCTTCTAAAAGCCCTTCGATTCTTCCGGCATCAACATTAATGTGTCCACATGGCCTTGTGGTAGCGAGTGAAACGATGGAGAAGAGAATCATCGAGGGAGTGAAAGTCCGCAAACTCCACCCCGTCGTGGACGAGAGGGGATGGCTCATGGAGCTCCTCAGGAGCGACTGGGAGGAGTTCGAGCGCTTCGGACAGCTCTACATCACCACCTGCCACCCGGGAGTTGTAAAGGCGTGGCACTATCACAAGAGGCAGAGCGATCACTTCATCTGCCTGAAAGGGATGGCCAAGGTCGCCCTATACGATCCCCGGGAGGGATCGAGAACGAAGGGCATCGTGAACGAGTTCTTCATGGGGGAGCGGAACTTCCTCCTCCTCAAAATACCTCCGAACGTCTGCCACGGCTTCAGGGCGATTGGGGAGTCGGAAGCCTGGATCCTCAATGTGCCGACGGAGAAGTACGAGTACTCCGAGCCCGACGAGTACCGAATACCGTACAACTCGAAGGATATCCCATACGACTGGGAAGTGAAGAACGGGTGAGGGCAGACTCGCACGATCGAGCGCCAGTTCCAGGCAAATGGGCCGATGAAAGAAGGGGCGAAATCGGCCTTTGCCGGTCCCCGCCGAAGTGGAATCGGCTAACTATTTATAGGGAGAAGTAGAAGGTTTCAGGGAGTCTCGCGAACGGGGGAGAGATTGGTGGCTCTGCGCCCCGTTGCCAGGTGGTCTGAGCAAATGGATCCTCAAGGCGATATTCAGATCAGGAAGTTCGTCTCTCCCGAGATAGTCTTCGGACTCGACGCGAGACTTCTTGCCGGCCGGTACGCCAGAAGCTTCGCCGCGAGGTGAGAGTTTCCCAGACGCTCAGACAGCTCGGCGTGAGAAGGAGCGACATCCCGGAACTGGCGGCGAAGGCGATCATCGACCCTTGCATGGTCACCAATCCCAGGCATCTCGAGCAGCGAGATGTTGTGGCGCTATTCGAACGGGCGTATTGAGAAGGACGAATGGCGATTGGAGACAGGATTCCCGGCCTTCTGACCAGTTGACGGATGAAAGCTGGCCTCTCCCATCCCGGCAGGAGCGGATGTCGACGGACAGATATAAGAATGGGAGAGAGATACTGCCGGTCGGTGATGATTTGAAGGCCCTCATCGTCAACGGGAGCCCGCGGAAGCATGGCAGCACCGCCTCGCTCCTGAATCGGGTGGCGGGGATTGTCAATGAAGCCGGCGGAAATGTGAACAGATGCGACCTTGTGGATCTCAATTTCGACGATTGCCACGCTTGCATGCGCTGCAGGGACTCGGGCGCCTGCGCAGTGGATGATGACATGCAGCCGATGTATGTGAGAATGAGGGATTCAGATATGATCGTCCTCGGCTCCCCGATCTACATGGGAGCAGAGAGCGGAAGGATGAAATGCTTCGTCGATCGGTTCAACGCCTTCCTCCTTCCAGGCAAGGTCCGCTCGGGATTCACGAGCAGCCTCGGGAAGGGGAAGAGGGCGATCGTGGTGTTCAGTTGCGGTCAGAAGGATGGGGAAATGGTCTTCAACCATCTCAATGTCCGTTACTTCAACATCCTCGTCCGACTCCTTGGCTGCGAGGACATGCGTTCATTCATCGTGCCCGCTGGAGCCTCGCCGGAGGCGTCAATCCATTCCCCCCAGGCGAGGCAGATGATCGAGGAGATAACGAGGTTCGTCCGATCGGATTGAGCGGGCTTGCGGGGCCGCCGTCCGCTCCTGCAAGTTATAAATAATAGGCGATTTGTTGAGATTCCCTAAGAGGTGCCGGTTTGGAGATTGAAGTAAGGAATGCCAGCTCGTCGGAAGAGCCCAATCCTCCAAGAGGGAGACTATCCAAATCACTGTGGGTTGCGGCCGGGACCTTCTTCCTTTTCCTAGGCTTGGTCGGAGTTGTCCTGCCGGTCCTGCCGACCGCCCCCTTCCTCCTTCTCGCCGTCGCATGCTATCTGAGGGGGTCAAAGAGAATGCACGACTGGGTGATGGCGAACAGGCTCCTGGGACCCTACCTGAGGAACTACAGAGAGGGAAGGGGGATCCCCCTGACTGTTGCCTTCGCCCTGTCGGACCCGATCCTCCAGATAGCTATTGTTGTGATCGCAGTGGCCGTGACGGTGCACATCGCGTCGATAAAGACGCTCGGAACGTGATCCGGCATTTGCAGCTCCAGACAGTCGAGGATGCGAAAAGTATTACTCCCGGCACTCGCTTCGCTCTCGGACGACAATGGCAGAGGAGCAAGCAAGGATCAAGGCGTGCCCCCATTGCGGCAGCGTCGACGTCTTCCCGAAGTTGCTTGTGGGCGGTCCCCTGGCGGGGGTTGACAGCAAGAACGGTTCCTATGTCTGCCTGACATGCGGCCGGGAGGCTGTGCCGCTTCACTTCACCGATTACGACGAATGGAGATCCTTCTTCACCGGCACGCCTATTCCGAAAGAAGAGGAGGGGGCGGGGAGATTCGCCCACATTCCGATATTGCCTGTGGATACCGTGGCGCTCTTCGCGATAGGCCCCCTCGAGCTGCCGGTCGGCAAAGTGGCAGAGGTCGTCAGCATAGAATGGGACGGGTCGGTGCCCCATTCGAAAGGTACTGGAACGCCGTCGGAGGCCGGAGGTACAACGCCTCCGGCATCCTTCTCATGGACCTGTCGGGCATGCGGGAGAGCAAGCCGAACTTCAAGGTGCTCAAGGACCTTGTCAGGAAGAAGGAGAATGTCTGGCTGGACATCGGGATGAGATCGGTTCAGGATCTGTTCGACTCGTTCGCCATGGAGGTGTCGAAGGCGATCGCGAGCACCCTCACCGCCACCGGCATCGGGATGTTCCGGGACGTGTTCGAGCTCTCGGACCAGTGCATTCCGTGCGTCTATGTGGACGACGAGGTCAAGTGGGCCCGGCCGAACGGAAACCCCCTTTCGCTCAAGGAGACGGTCAGGGCGATGAACGACATAGGCTATCGGGAGGTGGCGATCATCGACCTGAGGCGACTTGGCTCGAGGCAGGGGGTATCGAGAGATTTCGCGTCAGAAGCACTCGGTTTCGACATGGACGTCTTCGTTGGCGGTGGGGTGATGGAGACGGACATCGAGTTCCTGCGGCAAGCGGGAGCGGCGGGCGCCCTCCTGGACCCTCATACGCCGGTAATCAGGGATCTCTTGGGATCGGAAGAGAGACCATTGCCAACGGAGGACATACGATCTGAACCGGTGAGGACGACAAGGCCAAGGGAGCTCCCCTGCGATTGAGCGGGCAAGATCGCTGCCTGATAGGCGACTAGGAAGATTTATCATGGAGGGGGCCGAGTCGTCTAGCGGAAGACGTGACATGAGCATCGAGGGCTCCGGGAGCGGCAACGAGAAGGTTGATGGTCCAATCCCCTTTCTAGGGGTGTGTGCGACCAACTACAACTGCGGCCAGATGATTGGAGAGCACATCGACTCGGTCTATCGGGTCCTTCAGGAGTTCGATTTCGAGTACGTGGTCGTTGACAACTTCTCTAAGGACAACAGCTGGGAGGTGATCGAGCGGAAGGCGGGCGAGCTGAAGAACTTTCGGGCCATCCGGAAGAGATGCAAGCGCGGCATCGGGAGGAATATCGCCTACCGCAGTTCGAAGGCGGACTACATCGTGGTCGTCGACACCGATACAATCTACACGGACCTCCTTGCGAGGCTGATAGAGGCCTACTTCCACCGTCCTGAACTGAAGGGTTCGGGAATCAGGGCCGGCTACACCGGTATCTTCTCTAGGGCGATCCTGGATGCGGTCGGAGGCTGGGGAAACCTCAACTGTGATGATTGGGACATGACAGTGAGGCTGTGGAAGGCCGGACTTCCGATGAGGGTGTACCCGGTCAGACTCGGGGAGAATATCAAGGAGAAGGACTTCGCCTCGGACATGGACTTCCTCTCAAACCGGTACGGTCGGATTGAGAAGCTGACGCGCTGGATCAATGTGGAGGTGGAGAGGCTCGGGACCAACGGGCGTTGGAAGGTCGACCTGAACGAAGTGTACCGGGACGTCATCACGGACCTTGAGCTCGGGCCTCCGACCCACAGGGTCTACACCAACCTGGACGACTACACCAGCATCAGAAGATACTTGTTGTTCATGAGGTACAAGGTGTTCATGGCCCTCGGCATCGAGAGTACGATGCAGAAGTGGTCGTTGGAAAGGAGGAAACGCAAGCATTAGGGCTGAGACATCCGGTGGATTCCTCACGCCGTAGGGCTGTGTCAGCATAGGTTCGCAACGAAGATATATGGAGGAGCGCAATCATCACCGAGGGGGGATGAGGCTGAGGATCGTCATCACTGAC
This sequence comes from Methanomassiliicoccus sp., assembly GCA_020725985.1. GTDB lineage: Archaea > Thermoplasmatota > Thermoplasmata > Methanomassiliicoccales > JACIVX01 > DYTM01. Next base: position 17,057 of record DYTM01000001.1, on the reverse strand, counting down.
TACATCTACGGAGAGCCGGACGAGGAGCGGCGCATATTCGAGGGAATAGGGGCCGAGCTGGAATTCAATCAGTGCAGAAGCGAGGAGGAGGTTCTGCAGGCAGCAAGGGACGCGGATGGCATCCTGAACACCTACGCTCCCGTTTCTCGAAGGGTGATCGAGGGGCTCACGAGATGCAAGGTGATCGCCAGGTACGGCATCGGGTTCGACACGATCGACCTTGATGCGGCGACGGAGAGAGGAATCGTCGCCGTCAACGTCCCGACCTACTGCATCGACGAGGTCGCGGACCATACCCTCGCCCTCATCCTCTCCGCCGCCCGGAAGGTCGTCGCATACGATAGGAGCGTCCGCCGAGGGAGCTGGGACTGGCGGGACGCGAGGCCGATCCACCGTCTCAGAAATCAGACGCTCGGCCTGATCGCGGTCGGGAAGATCGGAAGGGCCCTGATCGAAAGGGCCAAGCCTCTCGGACTGAGGATCATCGCCTCCGATCCCTACGTTCCCGACGAGAAGATGAGGGAGATGGGAGCAGAGCCAGTATCTCTCGAAAGATTGCTCGAGGAGTCGGACATCGTGTCCGTGCACACTCCTCTGACGAAGGAAACAAGGCATATGCTGGGATATGAGCAGTTCAGGAAGATGAAGAGGAGCGCGATACTCGTCAACACCTCGAGGGGTCCGGTCATAAACGTCGCCGACCTCGCAAGGGCGCTTCAGGAGGGACTCATCGCCTACGCCGCCCTCGACGTCCTGGAGGAGGAGCCCCCCGGGCAGGATGACCCCATCCTCAAACAAGAGAACCTCGTGCTGACCCCGCACGCCTCCTTCTACTCCGAAGGGTCCGTAAGGGAGGTCAAGATCTCCGCTTCGGAGGAAGTGATCCGGGTGCTTACTGGAAGGAAGCCTCTCAGCTGCGTCAACCCGAAGGTGCTCGAGAAGCTCGACCTGAAGTGACCCCTCAGCCTTCGTTGCGCCTTCGCCGAGGACAGTGAGCAGTTAAATATCGACAAGCTCCTTCCGAATCGATCGGATGTACAAGCGACTGCTCGTGACCGGGGGGATGGGGTTCATCGGCAGCAACTTCATCCGCCACATTCTGTCGAGGCATGGGGACGTAGAGATAGTGAATCTCGACAAGCTCACCTACGCCGGGAACCCTGGCAACCTTGAAGGCGTTGAATCCAAGATGCTCAGGTTCGTCAAGGGCGAGGTATGTGATAGGGAGGTCGTGGACCGACTGGTGTCGGATTGCGAGGCGGTCGTGCACTTCGCGGCGGAGACCCACGTCGACAGGTCAATAGCGTACGCCGGGGACTTTGTCAGCACGGATGTGTTCGGGACATTCATCCTCCTTGAGGCGGCGCGGAGGCACAAGACGAAGAGATTCGTCCACATCTCGACCGACGAGGTGTACGGGGAGGCAGTCGGATCGCCATCGAAGGAGACCGATGCCCTTATGCCCAAAAGTCCGTACGCCGCGAGCAAGGCCGGGGCAGACAGGTTGGCTTTCTCCTACTACTGCACCTACGACCTCCCGGTCATCATCACTCGGTGCACCAACAACTACGGCCCTTACCAGTACCCTGAGAAGCTCATTCCCCTGTTCGTCACCAACGCCATCGAGGACAAGCCCCTTCCCGTGTACGGGACCGGAAAGAACTCGAGGGATTGGATCTTCGTCAAGGACCATTGCCAGGCGATCGAGACAATCCTCGATTCGGAGGGTCAGGAGGGAGAGGTCTTCAACATCGGATCGGGGGAGGAGAGAAGCATCCTCGACATCGCTTCGCTCGTCCTCTCCGCTCTTGGCAAGGACGATGATCTCGTGGAGTTCGTGCCAGATAGACCCGGGCACGTTCGGAGGCATGCGGTGGATACGAGGAAGATCAGAGAGAGGCTGGGCTGGAAGGCCGCGCATTCCTTCGACTCCGCTATGAGGAAGACAGTCGAGTGGTACAGAGACAACGAGAAGTGGTGGAGACCGATCAAGTCGGGGGAGTTCAGGAAATACTACGAGCAGCACTATGCGCAAGGGTCATAGGCTCCAGAGATCCTTGGCTAGGTTGCCTTCTTCCCGGCCTTCTCGGGGCGGGGATTTGGCATGGGTGACCCGATAGCACGACTGCGGGTAGCCCGTTCCCCTTTCCTTCCACTTCTTTCTTCTTGAGTTGCCCGCCGACTTCGCATACCTTTATGACCAGGGCAGCGGATTTTGTCTGAAAGGAGGAGAAGGCTCCCACCTGCCAGATGTGCCGGAAGGGACGGTTCCAGCGAGTCCAGGATCTTCGAACCGACCCACGGGAGTCCAGAATGAGTCGGGAGGCTCCCTTTGCCCGGACCAAGGATGCTCGTCATCGATGATCAGGAGGACGTCAGAGAGGCGCTCAAGGACATCCTCGAACCGAGGGGCTTCGAGGTCAAGTCCGCCCCTACCGGCAAGGATGGGATCAATCAGATCAAGGAGCGGTTCTTCAACATCGTCATCCTCGACATCAGGCTCCCAGACATGACCGGCATCGAGGTTCTGGAAGAGATCGAACGCCTCAGCCCCGACTCCAGAGTCATACTGATGACCGCCTATGCTTCAGTCGAGACGGCGGTCGAGGCGGTGAAGAAGAAGGCCTTCGACTACCTGCCGAAGCCGTTCAGAACTGACGATTTGATCGCGTCGGTGGAGGGCGCTCTCGAGCATCAGCGGTTGAGCGACGAGAATAGGAAGATGCTCCGGCAGCTGAAGTTCCTCAACACGATCGCGGAGGGTCTTATCTCCACGCTCGATCTGGACTCCATCCTCAAGGCGATCCTCTCCGAAACTCTCTCCTTTCTCTCGTTGGAGGCGGGCGCGATCTACGTGAGGGAGGGGGAGAAATGGAAGCTGAAGGAACACAAGGGGGTATCGTCGAGATTCGTTCATGATTACTCCGAACTCGGAAATGATCACGGGATCATCAGGCAGGCGGCGGACTTCAAGGCCGCGGTGGTGGGGGACGAGGGACAGGCCGAGACGAGGCACGCCTGGGCCTCTGTCCCTCTGCTATACCGGGATGAGACCTACGGAGTGATGGTCTTGGTCAGCAAGCGTCCGGCGGCACTGGGGGAGGAGGAAAGGAGGACGTTGACGATACTGGGATCTCAGGCAGGAGGCGCCATCTACAACGCACTTCTGTACGACGGCGCTGAGGAGATGCGGAGGTATCTGGAAGGTCTCATAAGAGACAGTGCCGACCCAATCATTACCTACGACCTCCAGGGAAGAGCGCGCAGATGGAACGAGGCGGCGTCGAAGCTGTACGGATTCAGGCCCGAGGAAGCCCTGGACGAGGTCCTCGTTGAGGTGCCCGAAGACCGTCGCGAGGAGACGCTCGCCTTGTTCGATAAGGTCAGCAGAGGTGAAACGATCGCCGATCTCGCGACGGTGAGACGGAGGAAGGACGGCTCCCTCGTTCACGTCGCAGTCACCTACTCGCCCATCGCCGATTCCGCCGGGACTGTTGTGGGGATTTCGTCAATCTCCAGAGATCTGACGCTCAAGAGGTCGATCGAGGAAGAGAGGATCCGGACGAAGGTGATGGAGGCGAGGGGAAGGATCAGGGAAGTGCTCGTCGATGTCGTCCCTCTCATACTAAGGAGGAAGATCCCGGAGCAGGACAGGAACGAGTTCGTGTCGGTCCTCTCACTCAGGCTCGAAGAAGCGCTCTACGATGACTATCTCGGGAAGGACACTGCAGTCGACGATGTTACCCTTGGCGAGAGCATCTCGAGAGTGTTCAATGACATGGGTGGGAGCTTCACTGCAAAAGCCTCGGGCGATGAAATCGTCATCACCGGGACCAAGTGCCCTTGGGGAAACGAGACGAAGAGGAATCCGGTCACCTGCATGTTGACGAAGAGCATATCCTCCAGATTCGCGAAGAGGGCGTTGGGAGGTGTCAAAGTCGACCTTACCATGATCCTCGCGAACAGGGACGAACGCTGCGAGATCGTCATAAGGAGGATGAGGGAAGTCCCCGAATAGACTGATCGCTTCGGCTCGGCCCTGAGCATGCTGGAGGGGCTTTTCCCTCGCGCCGGTCGATGTCCACCGTATCACCCCGTTCCGAACCTTCTCTTCAGGTAGAAGTACATGGCTGCCAGGATGCCAGCATCGACCGCCACAACGAGTCCGAATATCATCCCCCATGGGGGTTCGATGCCGATGTCAAAGGGGGCGACTGTTGCCTGAAGGGGCACGAGTCCCTCCCTTATCAGCATGACCCTCATCTCGTTTCCCTGGGTAAGCTCGAAGTCGTCAGAGGAGAACCGTACCTTGATCTGATAGACGATCCCCTCTTCCCCGCCGGTGACGAGGTTGCCTGTGGCGGCCCCCTCGGTAATCGTCACCGAGACGATGAAATTGCCAGTATTACCGACCCTCCCGTCCGGGGCGAAGTGGCCGGCAGCGAGCAGGTCCCCCCTTATGTCGAAGATGCTGACGACGATTCTTTCGAAGGTGATCGATTCGGACCCCTCAAGATCGATGACGACCGAGAAGCCGGATTCCCTGTCCAGGTGGAAAGCGTCCGGCAGACCGGAGATGCTGACGCTGTAGGCGGCAGAGGGCTGGCTGGAAGCGAAGACCATGAGAAAAACGACTGCCACGCCCATGACCGCCGAAGCGGATCTTCCGAATCCCAGACTTCCGCGTCCGCCCACGCCAGCATCCTCCCTAACCGTTGAGATTCTCTGGAATTGCCGCGATTGGTATTTGATGGTTTTTCCGCTGCCCTTTGTCGAGTCACGAGAGGGCTAGAGACCAGAGTGGAGTCCCAGGTTCTGGTCCGGGCGGATCAGCAGATCAGCGCACCAGCCGCATCGCGTTCGATATAACCCCGAACGATGTGCCGAGGTCGCCGATGAGAATCGCCAGCCACAGAGTAATGAGACCGGGAAGGGCAAGGGCAAAGAAGAGCATCTTCACGCTGAGCGAGGCGGCAACGTTCTGCTTGATGACCCTCGCCGCCCGCCTGCTCAGCCTCACGCCGAAGACAAGCGCCTTCAGATCGTCTCCCATCAGCGCGACGTCCGCTGCCTCAAGGGCGATGTCGGTCCCGGCGACCCCCATCGCCACGCCCACCTCGGCCCTTGCCAAAGCTGGAGCATCGTTCACCCCGTCCCCCACCATGATCAGCGGGCCGTACCGAGCCTGATACTCCTCGATCGCCCTCACCTTGTCTTCGGGCAGGAGGCGGGCACGATACTCATCAATGCCGAGTTCAGCCGCGACGCTCGCCGCGACCTGTTCATCGTCCCCGGTGAGCATGACGATCCTCTTGATACCGAGGGACTTCAGCTCGGCTATGACCTCCTTCGCCTCCGGCCTCGGGGTGTCACGGACCGTCAGCATCCCCATCACCTCCCCCTCCGTTCCGACGAGGATGACTGTCTTCCCCTCCCGGTTCTTCTCCTCGATGACATCCGCATGCTTCGAAAGGTCAATCCCGTTCTCCCGGAAGAACTGGGGGCTGCCGGCAAACACCCTCTTACCGAGTACGACGGCCGAAACTCCCTTTCCGGATACAGCCTCGAACGCCTCGGTCTCCTCCGCCTTGATCTGGAGCTCCCCGGCCTTCGTCATCACAGCCCTCGCCAAATGATGCTCCGACCGGTTCTCGGCAGAGGCGGCCACCTTGAGGACCTCGGTCGGCGAATACGCGTTCAGGGGGACGATCTCCTCCACCTGCGGCTTTCCCTTCGTGATCGTCCCGGTCTTGTCGAACGCGACCACCGATATCTGGCCCATCCTTTCCAGGTAGGCCCCTCCCTTGAAAAGGACGCCTCGTTTCGTCGCTCCGGTGATGGCCGAGACGACCGAGACCGGGGTGGAAATGACGAGGGCGCAGGGACAGGAGATGACGAGGAGGACGAGGCCCCGGTAGAACCACTCCTCGAATGGAGTCTGGAAGATGAGAGAAGGGAGGACCATGATGAGCACCGCAACACTCACGACAATCGGCGTGTAGAAGCGGGCGAATCTGTCGACCAGCCTCTCGGTCGGCGCCTTCTTCCCCTCGGCCTCCTCCACCAGCTGGACGATCTTCGAGATGACGGTGTCCTTGAACACCTTCGTCACCCTCAGCTCAAGGTACCCTCCCATGTTAAGAGTCCCAGCGAAGACCAGATCCCCGATCTTCTTGCCGGCGGGCCTCGATTCTCCCGTGACGGCGGCCTCGTCCACCGATGACTCGCCCTTGGTGACCACTCCGTCCATGGGGATCCTCTCCCCCGGACGAACGATGACGATATCGTCGACGCTCACATCGTTCACGTCGTAGTAGTCCTCGGAGCCGTTCCTCTTGACGAGCGCCTGGTTAGGGGCGAAGTCCATCAGCTCCGATATGGACCGCCTCGTCCTCGCGATCGAGAAGGATTCGAGCACCTCCGCCACCGAGAAGAGGAACACGATGGCTGCCCCCTCAGTCCAGGCGCCTATCGCCACCGACCCCGCGACCGCCACCACCATCAGCATGTTGATATCAAGATACTTCTCCACAACGGCCGCGACCCCTCGCCTGGCGATGTAGTAGCCTCCGACGAGTATCGCGCCCGTGTAGAAGAAGTAGTGAAGATTGAGGTCGTGGGCGAGCACCTCGAATGCGATGCCGGCGGCTAAGAGTATGCCCGATGTCGCCGTGGCGACGAGTCTCCTGTTCTTGAGTGAGAAGAACTCCTCGTACTTCGCGTCCTCCTCCCTCTCCAGCTTGTACCCGAGGATGCCGACAGACCGCTTCAGCTGGTCCACCGTCACTCTGCCCTTCTCCACCTCGAGTGACATCTTGCCGAGGGTGTAGGAGACCCTCACCTGCCTGACCCCCTCGATGTCCTTGACCGCCTTCTCGATCTTCTTCGCGCAGTCGATACAATCCATGCCGTCGATCCGGCAGACCATCCTATGGGGCTCTTCCACGGACGGGAGAACGGTCCGGGAGACCTTTTCGCTTTTGCTAACAAAATGGACGATTGTTAGTAAACACCGAGCACTCCGTGGCGAAGAGCTCAGACCATGGTCACGGAGTAGCGGATGTCCTTCAAGGCCGATAGGTGCTCCACGAACCCCCGCAGCCTGCCGTACTCCCCGACGGCAACTATCTGCTCGACGCAACGGTCGTCGAAGTGAGTGTGGAGCGAGCTCTTGATCATGTCGGAATGGTTGTGAAGGATCTCCATGACCTGATGCTTCTTCTTCTCCTCGTACGCAAGCGAAACGAGGTAGAAACCCTCCCCTTCCGCCGTCTCGGCCAGCTTGCTCATCATGACGAACTTGTGCAGGGCGGACCTGACGGCGTCGGACCTGCTCGAGAACCCGAGGCTCCTGGAGACATCGTCGAACTCCTTCAGCTCCTTCGCCGATATCGAGACGCTGATGACGACCATGAGATCGGACCTACATGAAACTGGGGAATAAGCAATCTTTCGCCTCAGGAAGGCTCACGATGGATTCCCACTGTCCGCACTGAGGATTGTTACGAGGCGACTGCCAAGTTCCCTCGCCTCCTTCAGGGCGGTCGGATGCCGAAGGATCGCTCCCTTCTCATCGATCCCGGAGAAGGTGAGCTCCCCGGCGTACTTGATGTTCGCCGAGACGAAGAAGGTCCTCACGACCGCGGCCGCATGCTCGAAGCTCGACTTCTGCCGCCCTCCGACGGCGAGGAACGCCCCCACCCGCCTCCTCCCTCCGCCGATCGGAGCGTTGAGCAAGTACTTTCCGGCCCAGATGCACTGACAGCGATCGATGAGCATCTTCGTCTGCGCGGTGACGCTCGAGAAGAATACGGGGGAGGCGATGATCAGGACGTCCAGATTTCTCAGGAGATCGTAGATCTTGACCATGCCGTCCGAGACGACGCAGCTGCCTGTCTCCATGCACCTGTCGCACTCCCTGCACCCCCTGAGGTCCAACTTACCGATGACGACCTTCTCCACTTCCCCTCCTGCGTCCCTCGCCCCTTCGAGTGCGGCATCGAGCAGAATGTCGGTGTTCCCCCCTGACCGGGGGCTGCCCATGAGCCCGACGACTTTGACCACGAGGTCCGCCTCCGTTCTTGCCTGATGGCCATTCGATATGATAATGGTTCCACC
>DYTM01000001.1:0-8929 GCA_020725985.1 Methanomassiliicoccus sp. | reverse complement strand
CTGAAGGTTCTCGAGAATCCTTTCCTTCAGGGTCGTGTAGTAGTGGAAGCTCTTCACGACGTAGTCCTTCGCCCCGTTCTTCAACGCCTCGAAGCTCAGGAAGGCGTCGTCGTATGCGGTCGAGAAGATGATGGGAGTCTTCAGCCCGAGGAGCTTGATCCTCTTGAGAAGCTCGATCCCGTCCAGGTCTGGGAGGGCGTAGTCAAGCACGATCATGTCGTATGTGTTTCTCTTGAGCTTCTCCAGCGCCTCGGCGGCGGTCAGGGCGGCATCAAGCACGAACTCCTCCTTTGGGAGGTACTCCGCGCACAAGTCCAGATGCTCAACGTTGTCCTCGACCATGAGTATCCGTAACGGCTTCGGTAGATCCGCCAACGCAATGCCTCCGCTGTCCCTGGTCTTCATATACATAGGTCAGCCCTTATCTAAATTTCCCTGGGGGAATGCAGATGCTTCTGCTTTGGGAAGGAGGACGGCGAAGACCGATCCCTTCGTGGGATCGCCCGGGACCCTATCCTCCACCCATGCCCTACCAGAGTACCTCTGGCAAAGCGCACCGACGACGGAAAGACCGAGGCCGTGCCCCTCGAGGCCTTCGGTCGAGTCGAGCTGATCGTACCTCTTGAACAAGACCACCTTCCGCCCATCCGCGACGCCTTTTCCCGCATCTGCGATATCGACCCTCCAGTACCTCTTCCCTCCCTCCTTTACCTCGGACAGGGATACATCGACGAGCCCTCCCCCGTATTTGCAGGCGTTACTCAGGATATTGTAGAAAATATCTTGGACGTACTGGTCAGCCAGGGTGACGGCGGACCGGAGCCGGGGCTCGAAGCGTATCTCCACTCCGGAGTGAATGCAGCTCGACCTGAATGCCATGACCGCCTCTTCCAAGATACGAATAAGATCGACAGGCTCGACCAAGATTTCATTCTCAAGCGTCTTCAGCCTGGTGAGGTCCCTCACGTCCCGGATGAGGTTCGTGATGTTCTCGGACTGGATCAGGGCGGCGTGGACGTAGCGGCGCTCCCGAGCGTCGAGTTTCGGATCGGTGATGAGCATTTCAAGGTAGCCGTGGATGGGGACGTTGTAGTTGGCCACGTCATGAGTCAGAAGAACGTTGTACATCTGGAGCGTGGAGGCGAACTCGGCCTGCTTGTTGAACGTGTATGCGTTCTTGATCGCGACCGCAGCCTGGAGGGAGAACATCTCGATCAGCTGATACTCCGATCTGGTGAACGGGACCACCGACGTCTTCTCGAGCGTCATGACTCCGACTTTCTCGCTGCCGATGATCAGAGGGACGCTTATCAGAGAGGATGGCTCATCCGGTGTCCCTTCCACAAGATGGGATCTGTCGTCGAGGTCCGCCCTTTCCACTAGCATGCCTTCGCCCTTCGATGCGACGATGCCAGTGATCCCTTCGCCCAGATCGAGCTCGTACCCGTTCACGATCTGCGAGAACTTGCACAGGTTCGCGACGCAACGCAGCTTTCCTTCCTTCTTGTCCATCTCGAAGAGAAAGGCGTTGTCGGCCCTCACCAGCTCCCTCGCCTTCTGAAGGATGAGACGGAGGACCTCGGACCAGTTGAGATTCCCCGAAAGGGCTCTGGATGTCTCGTGAAGGCTCTGGAGCATCCGGTTCCGCCTCGCAAGCTCCCTCGAGAGCCTCGCATTGCCGAAGGAGATGGCGACCTGGTTGCAGAACACCTGCAGGACCGGCAGGATCGAGGCGACGTTCTCAAGGGGGCTACGGCTGCCGAAGAACGCCTGTCCCAGACTATCCTCCTGGTGACGAAGGGGCAGGCAGACTATCGATCCTATGTCGGAGACGTTCAGCTTGATGTCTTCTCGGCCAGAAAAGTCATCCACGACAAGAGGCGATTCCTTTTCTGCGAACCGAAAGAGCGACAGGCCGCCCTCCACCCCTGACTCGAGCAGTTCCCTCGCCTTCTTGAAGTCGATGCCGGAGCAGAACATGAGCGGGGCCTTGTCCTGCCCGACCATGCGGAATATGGCGAAATCGAGCGAGAGGGATTGTATCAGTCTCCCCATCTCCTGATCGATCGTCTCGGCAGGGTCGGGGGTGCCGACGATGTCGGCGGAGGGCGCGGCCAACCTCTCCAGGTTCCTCCCGAGGTTGTGCGTCTCTTCGCCCACTTCATCCACTGCGGCCGGCTCCTGGGAGATAGCCAAGAGACCGCTCGGCCCGCCGCTGGAGTCTGTGAGCACCCTGGTTCTGAAGACGACCTCGATCTCCTCCCCCTTCTTGGTGAGAAGCGGGACGCGATACGAGGCGGTCCTCCTCTCGAAGGCAGAATCCATCGTCTCCTTGATCTTCGTATGCCTCAGACCCGCTTGGTCGAGCAGGCTCGTGGCGGGCTTGCCGATCACCTCCTCCCTCAGGTATCCAGTCAACTGCTCGGCCATCTTGTTGAACATGGTGATGTTGAAATCGACATCGAAGGCAAGCACGGCTGCCGGAACGAAATCGAGAACCTCCTCATGTGCCATTCGGAATGATCGTCCTGTTCCGCCGGACTCAAGGATTGGATAGGCGAGGAGGCAGAGGCCGATCGCCGCGCCCCGAGCCCTGATCGGGCTCACGACCATGTCAAGGGAGATGACTTCGCCTTCCTTTGAGACGATCTTGGCTGTGATGTCGCCGCTCCGGGACTCCCCCGACAGGCAGGAGTCAAGGACCTGGGATACATGTTCGACGCTCTCGGGAGTCAACAGATCGAGGAAGGACAGCCCGATGAGCTCGTCAGGGGTCCCGCCCAGCAACCTCTCAATCGCAGGGTTGACGTGTGTCATCGCCCCGTCCATGTCAAGAACGAAGGCGACTCCGGGAACCGCGCCATTCTTGATGGAAGAAGATGAAGTGAATCGGCCATCCTTGGCCTTACCTGGACCTTCGCCGGAAGACTGATCCTTCATCCCCATCGGTGATGATTAGATGATTATGAGTATATAACCCTGAAGCCCTCACTATCGTGCTGGATACTTACCCGACTGAGCGCTCCATTCGGTACTGGAACTGAACAGCATTCCCCTCGCCTCAATGATGAACGAAATCAATGCTCGAATCTCTCAAACATGTCGGGGCGCGATGTCGTCATAGATCCTCCCCGAAACGTCCGGTCGATTGTCATCCAGATCGACAGAGCGACATCGACAATCAACCAACAAGTGATTCCATTCGGACTTGATGGCCCACATAGTGAATCGCAAACTTCATATGAGGAACTGCGTTTGTCCGCCGACTAGGAGAGCCCGGAAAGGTTCACCCCCAATTCTCCTCCTGAGTAGTATGTGTTGTCATACCTTGCTACCGGGACCTTCCGGGACTCCTCCTAGTTTTTTCCCACCTCCCCCTTCCGTTCCGCGCTTCCCGTTCGGGAAGAGCCAGCAAGCTTATCCGACCTGTCAGCGATACCGCGCTCATATGGGGCGAATGAGGGTCGGCGTCATGGCAACGCTGGATGATGCGGGTTCGATGAGGGCACTGGAGATGGATTTCATCGAGCTCCTGGTAAGATCCGAAGATGATGCCCGAGCGCTTGAGAGATTCATCGGGGACGAGGAAGGTGAGATGATTGTTCACGCCCCGGAGCTGATTCTCGTTCAAGGAAGGAGAAGACTCGTTGATCTTTCCAGTTCAGATGAAGGATTTCGGAGCGCCTGTGTGAAGAGAATCTCAGAGATAACGGACATGGCGGGGAATTATGGGATCAGCACTGTCATCCACCCGGGAGGGGTCCTGGCGGAGAGGAGGGGGCGGAATCAGGATCTGCTCGGCAGCCTATCGAGATCCCTCGAAGAGATAGAAGGAACGAAATGGATCGAGAACATGCCACTGTCCTACCACCTCGACGATCGGGTCCTTTGCTGCAACATCATCATGACGCCGAAGGAATTCGGACTGGTGCGGAATCGAGTGGACGGATTCGTTCTCGACGTGTCCCATGCCTACCTCTCGACCGCCTCCGATGGGAACCTCGCGGTGAGGAGGTATCTGGAGGAGGTTGAGGATTCGATCAGGCACCTCCACCTTTCTGACGCGATCAGGCCGAACAGGGAGGGCGTTCAGATCGGGGAAGGCGAGGTGGACTTCTCATTTCTCGGGAACCTCCCAGACATCCCGGTGCTCCTGGAGGTTTGGGGAGGGCATAGGGACGGAGGCATCGGCTTCGCGGAGGCGAGGAGAAGGGTGCTTAGGCTTCTCGAGAGTCCGAAGTGATATTCAGACGCCGAGCGCGATTCTGAGGGCGTCCCTCGTTCCGGGCGCAAGTCCAAGAAATATGATCGCGAACTTCATGGTGTTCGGAAGATTCCGATAAGGCTTCAATTCCTCTCGGAATAGAACATCGACGAGTGCGACGATTGCGAGGACCAGGAGAAGCTTTAGGAGGAGCATGATCGCCGCAGTCCCGAATGCGTCAATCAGGAATGTCGGCAGAACGTGCTTCTCCCCGTATCCATACAGATCGATTCCACGATAAGTCGCTGCCCCGTCCAGGAAATGCGAGAAGAAGAGAATGAGGTTCACCGGAGCGCTCAAAGGGGCGAGGCTCATCCTCCCTGCAAAGCGACCGACAGACCAGAGGGATGCGGTGAGGGCGAACGCGATGAGCGGGATGATGACTAACTCCTCCATGTGCGGATCGGCAAGGCCAGCTCCCTTTTGTTCGAGAAGCTGCTGCCATTGGAGGTCGCCAAGAAAGGCGACGACATAGCTCGCCGAAATCAGGAGAAGGAGGACGCCGACAGAGAAGATTGATGCCGAAGCCAGCGACACACACCTCGAGATGAGGAGGCGGAAAAGGATGATCTGCTCGGAGAAGGTGATGATCAGATAGATCGCCTCGAGAACAAAGACCAGGAGAGCGAACACAGCGGTTCGTTTGGGAACCGGCCATTCTGCGCCCCATCGCCGTATGGTCAGGCCGGTGGCCGCCCCGGCGAAGAAGATGACCCCGACGAGAAGATAGATTATCGGGGAGATAAAGAAGTACTGCACCCAGCCGTCGAATAGCCCGGCATCCTCGAGCGCCCTTGCGACGCCCCCGAAGAGGAAAAGGGGAATGCAGGAAGCGATGAAGAGGAAATCGACCTCCACCCGAAACCTCCTCGCAACCCTGTACATCGCGAGGATTGCCAGGGCAAGAAGACCACCGTATATGATCGTGCTGAGGGGATTGTACCCCTCGCTGATGCCGTCCACTGGCCGACCCTCTTTGTCCGCCACGACCGGTCCCCAGAAGTACTTGTAGAGGAAGTTGTCCCAGAACAGATCGGGAAGGAGGAGGCAGCCGAGGATGAGAACGATCGAAATGGTAAGGAGAACAGATATCCAAATCAGTATTTTTCTCTGATTATAAAAAACGGCCAGTCTAATCGGTACGAAGGATTTCACCGATACATTGAAAAGGAAAAAGGTCTATATGAGGGTTCGTTCAGGTGCTTGGATGGATGAGGGTCTATTCACCAAAGCCCGATCTATGCTTTTTCCGAGACATGTGCTCGTCGGGCACGGGGTGCTTGACCAGGTCCCAGACGTATGCCGGGATTTCGGTCTCTCTGGCACAGCCCTCATCGTCGCAGGCGAGAAGACAAAGAAGATGGCTGGCAACACCGTCGCCGACCACTTGAAGGAGAATGGATATGAGGTCCAGTTCTCCCTGGTGGGGGAGGCGACAAGCGATAACCTTGAGGAGGTCGAGTCGGTCGCCAGGGAGGTCAAGGCCTCCTTCCTCCTCGGAGTAGGGGGCGGAAGCAAGATCGACCTCGCGAAGATGGCCGCCAAGGACCTGCAGCTCACTTTCATCAGTGTTCCCACATCCGCAGCGCACGACGGCATCGCATCCGGGAGGGCCTCGATCAGAAACAAGACGGGGCTGACCTCCATGGACGCCAAGGTCCCCCTCGGAGTGGTGGCGGACACAAGCGTCATAGTCAAGGCGCCCTACAGGCTCCTGGCGGCTGGTTGCGCGGACGTCATCTCGAACTCGACTGCCCTGATGGACTGGGAATTCGCCAGGAGGCTCAGGAACGAGGAGTTCAGCAGTTCCGCCTTCGCGCTGGCCAACTACACCGCCGAGACCTTGATCAGCAACGCGGATCTCATTCGGCCGAATCTCGAGGAGAGCGTGTGGATCGCCATCAGGCCCATCATCATCTCGGGGATATCGATGAGCGTGGCCGGCAGCTCCCGGCCCACAAGCGGTTCGGAGCATATGTTTTCCCATGCATTGAACAAGATCGCCCCGGGAAAGGCCCTCCACGGAGAGCAGTGCGGCGTAGGGTGCATCATGATGATGTATCTTCACGGCGGCGATTGGATGAAGATCCGGACCGCCTTGGGACGGATCATGGCCCCGACGAGCGCCTCGGAGCTAGGCGTCACCCGAGAGCAGGTGATAGAGGCGCTCGTGACGGCGCACAAGATCCGGCGGGACCGGTTCACTATACTCGGCAACTCAGGATTGACCCATGATGCAGCCGAAAGGCTGGCGACGATAACGAAAGTGATCTGAAAGAAGGGAGAGGTGGAATGATGGTGACAGTCACGCTAATCGGAGAACGTCAGGCGAGGGAAGGAGAGGTCTTCGTCTACCGCGGACCGCTGACCGATTGCAGGGAATGCCGTCTGAAGGCGGTGTGCTTCAACCTGGACGCCGGGGGATTCTATCGAATAAAGAGCATCAGGGACGTACGCCACGAGTGCAGGATTCATGAGGACGGGATCAGGGTTGTGGAAGTTGAGAAGGTCCCCATTCACTGCGCCGTCGGACAGAAGCATGCGATGGAAGGTTCCGTGATAACGATCGAGGAGATCAGATGCCGGAACCTAGGCTGCGAACGGTATAGGCTCTGCCATCCGATTGGCCTGGAAAGAAGCTCGAAGTCCAAGATCGCCAAGATCGTCGGGGACATAGAGTGCTCCGAGGGACACAAGCTCGTCGAGGTAGAGCTCGAGTAGCTTCTAGGATCAGAAGAAGTGCACCTCGACCATCGTCCCCTTCTCGACGATGTCGACGTTCGGCGGGATTTCGATCCAGCCATCGGCGTGAGCGATGCTGGTGATCGCTCCCGATTCCTTGAAGACCGGATGAGCCTCGCCGTTCTCGACGCGGACGGTGAGGAACTGATGCCTTCCGAGCGTGGCGGCGTACTTCTTTGCAAGGGGAAAGGACCCCACAACGTCCCTCTTCGGCGGGAGCCTCGCCATCTTCCGCGCCGCGGGAAGGAGGAAGATGTAGCCGTTTGTGAGGCAGGCTGTCGGATACCCTGGCATGCCGAAGATCGGAGTGGAGCCTAGTGTCCCGAAAATCGTGGGCTTCCCGGGCTTGATCTGCCCTCCGCGGAAGATGACCTTGCCCATGCTGGAAATAACCTGCTCGAGAACGTCCCTCTCCCCGGCGGAGCTTCCGCCGGAAAGGACAATCATGTCCGCGCCCTCCATCTTCCCGAGAACGTCCGCGAGGGCCTCCCGGGTGTCCTCGACCACCGGATGTGTGATCGGGACACAGCCGCTCTCCCGCAGGATCGATGCGAGGGTGTGGGAGTTGATGTCGTAGACCTGGCCCTTCCTCAGCTCCCTTCCGACCTCTGCCACCTCGTTGCCCGTGGGAATCACATGGACCTCGGGCATCGCGAAAACCTCCGCCTTGGTCAGGCCGAGCGCCGCCAGGACCCCCACCTTCGAGGGCGTCAGGAGGTCGCCCTTCATGAGAACGACTGCCCCCTCCCTGATGTCCTCCCCCTGCTTCGACAGGTTGGAGCCAGGCGGAACTGATCGGTATACCTGAATCCTCTTCCCGGAGCGCTCGGTGTTCTCTACCATGACCACCGCGTCCGCGCCACCAGGGATCATCGCGCCCGTCGATATCTGCACGCACTCCTCCTTTCCGATCTTCATCCGAGGGACGTCGCCTGCGTTCACGACGCCGACGCAGTCCAGCTCGACCGGTTCGAACTTCCCTGCCTTGAAGGTATCCTCGGCCCTCACCGCGTATCCGTCCATCGCCGAGCGGTCGTAGGGTGGAACATCAATCCGGGAGACGATGTCCTTCGCCAGTACCCTCGACAAGAGCAAAGGAAGCGGGGCGATTCCAGTCCTCCCCATTGGCCTTACATGCCTGTCGACGAGAGTCTACGCCTCCTCGAGGGGGATCAGGGAGGCGAGGGGTTTCACCTCCCCACCTCCCACACCATGTGGCCAATCTGGAGAAGAATGATCTTGTCAAGAGCAAGCCTGACCGCCCCGGGGGATCCCGGAAGGCAGAGAATGATCTTCCCGAACGCGACCCCTCCGATCGCCCTGCTCATCACCGCCGCGCTCCCTATCTCCTGGTAGCTCAGGCTCCTGAACATCTCCCCGAAGCCATCAATCCTCTTCTCCAGGAAGGGAGAGACTGCCTCGACGGTGACATCCCTCTTGGACAACCCCGTTCCTCCGTTGGTGATGATCACCCTGACCTCGTCACTTTCCAGAGCGGCGGTGATCGCGCTCCTGATCTCCGCGACATCGTCCCGGACTATCTCGTAGCTCGATATCCTGTGCCCCGCGGCCCTGAGCATCTCCATCATGATGAGTCCGGACTCGTCCGTCTCCTTCGTCCTCGTATCGCTCACGGTTATGACGACGCAATGGACCTCCGATGCGGCGTGCCTCATATGCTCCTCGTGACCCATCTCATCCCTCCTTCTCCTTCGAGATCACCCTGATGTCATGAATGCGAGTGAAGGGATACTGACCCTTCTCATCCTTCTCAAGATACTTGACCATGTCCCAAATGGTCAGGAGGCCGATCGACACCCCGGCGAGAGCCTCCATCTCAACCCCCGTCTTATAGTGAGCCGCTACCTCGACCGTGCAATCTATCGAGTCCTTCCCGAGGTCGAAGCCAACCGTTACGGATTC
>DYTM01000270.1:952-1304 GCA_020725985.1 Methanomassiliicoccus sp. | reverse complement strand
GGACGTTTTGGAGGTTACGGGGGAGGAGGATATCGTCGCGATCATCGATGTGAACTCCTCCCCGCAGTTGAACGACATCATCGAGCAGGTCCGCCGATTCGATAATGTCCAGTCCACGCGGACGAGGCTCATACTCAAGGATCATTCCGGGGGATCCTGAATGTTCTCTGGCTGTGCGACAGCCATCATCACCCCGTTCACGAAGAACGGAGAGATCGACAAGCGGGGATTGAGAGAGCTCGTGGATTTCCAGGAGGAGAACGGGGTCGACGCGATCGTCCCCTGCGGCACGACCGGGGAATCGGCGACGTTGACTCACAAGGAGCACGTGAAGGTGATCGAGATCGTCGTG
>DYTM01000270.1:0-942 GCA_020725985.1 Methanomassiliicoccus sp. | reverse complement strand
ACCAAGGCGAAGGTCATCGCCGGGGCCGGCAGCAATGCCACACATGAGGCTGTGCACCTCAGCAAGGCCGCGCAGGACGTGGGCGCAGAGGGCATCCTCTCCATCTCGCCCTACTACAACAAGCCCACCCAGAAGGGGATAGTCGAACACTATGGGACGATCGCGAAATCCGTGGACGTGCCCGTCATCATATACAACGTCCCCGGAAGGACCGGTTCGAACATCGAAATCCCGACCGTCCTCAAGCTGGCGCAGATCCCGAACATCGCGGGCATCAAGGAGGCGAGCGGGAACATCATCCAGATAATGAATCTCCTCTCTCAGGTCCCCAAGGGATTCGCAGTCCTCTCGGGGGACGACGCCCTTACATTCCCGATGATGGGGCTGGGGGCGCAGGGGGTCATTTCGGTCGCCTCGAACGTCGTTCCTCGAATGGTCAAGGAGATGGTCGATCACACCCTAGCGGGGGAATGGGAGGCTGCGAGAAGGCTCCACTTCCGCATGCTCCCTCTCTTCAAGAACCTGTTCATCGAGACCAACCCCATCCCGGTCAAGACCTCCCTGAGGCTCATGGGCAAGCCCGCGGGAGCCTTCCGTCTCCCACTCTGCGAGATGGAGCAATCCAATCTGGAAGTGCTGAGGAAGACGCTTTCCGACCTTGGGGTGATTTGAGAAAGGATTCGGCAGAAAGGCCGGGTGCGAAGATGATTCGAGTCGTTGTGTGCGGAGCCACTGGCAAAATGGGGAGCACGATCTGCAGGCTCATCGCGGAGCAGAATGATATCGAACTCCAAGGGGCCGTCGTCTCATCAAGCGGCGGGAATGTTGGAAGGAAGATCGCAGGGGGAACCATCGCAGTAGGAGATGACAAGCTCGACGCTGTGCTTGAGGGCGCGGACGTCTATGTGGACGTCACCTCCCCTGCGGCCGCAGAGAGAAACC
>DYTM01000046.1:1599-8962 GCA_020725985.1 Methanomassiliicoccus sp. | reverse complement strand
ATCTCCTTCACCTGTCGCTCGATGAACTCCTCGGGTCTCAAGTCCTCCAGCTTGATCTCTTTGATCTTCGGTGTCTTCTGCACTGTCCCTCCCCCTCGAATCGATTTGTCAGAGTGAACGTTTGTATCTTTTTCAATCTGCCGCTCGTCCAAGACCCTTCAAAAGGCACAGGGCGTGTGCCGGCACATGCCCCGGAATGGGGCTTTCACCAGTCGGGGCAAATAGGAACATCATGCACAGGCGATCGTCGACTCCAAGTCCTAGGACCGGCGGCCCTGGTACACCACAACGCTAGGCGCAGGCTCGTGGCACTCGATTGCCCAAAAGAGGATCGAACACAACGACCCGTTCGAGACCCCTGTGAAAATGCCCTGTTCTCGGGTAGGGGGTGTGTTCTCGACAGGTTGTCCGCTGAGGGTTCGGATGTGTCGAGTCGAATCAACGAAGCCAGCCGGGAGAGATTGATTAATCCGTGTTAATGTGTAGCATTATATACAGGAGAAGTTGTATTCACCCCGCAAAGCCATTCTCGGGCTCACCAGTGTTCGAGTCCTTCTAGGGGGGGAGGAACACCAGTAACCCACCTGCGTGTCATACGCTTGCCCCTTCATTGCCCCGAGAAACCCGCGGCCGGTTCCGAACCTCCGGCCGGGGCGGCTTTGCTCTTCCCACACACGGACACACATGGAAGATCAAGGGGGAGGCCCTTGGGGGAAGATGTGTAGGCGGGCCCGTTGATGATCGGATGCTGTAGGGGTCTCCCATCATTCCCACCTTCCGGGGCCCGCCTTTGCGTTCGAAATGACTCCGTTGGAAGTACTTAGAGAGAGCGGTCGGATTATCGCCGGTGATAGTCTGATTGGACAATGTATCGTGGAAAATGGAAAACAGTCGAACACGGTCCTGACTTGTCGACGCATCTGTGAATCGTCCGTCATCACTCAAGTGATGTATTCGCCATGGAATGTTCCGGGCGACCAACTCGAATGTAGCTCCGTGATGAAGAAGATGGAATACAGAGTCTCCGGATTCAGTGGTTCGGTGGAGATCAACGAAATGGTGTCGCCTTCGGAGACCTCGCCATCAGAATCGACATCGCTAAGGACGACTACGTAGATGACAAGTCCGTCGGTGAATACCGAGGCGTTCAGGTATCCGCAACCATCAGTCGTCCGAACGTACCAGTCGCCTCCCCCAAACCTGTGGTCGTTGGGTCCGACACGAGTGTCGTTGATCCTGAAGTCTATCGCACAGTTGTCGAACCTGACCGGTCCGTCAACTCCCCAAACCTCACCGTCTATCGTGAAAGTCACAGCATTGTCGGCTGTCCTCTGCACCTCGAGAGTTCCGTGAGGGGGGAAGTAGTCCCAACTGCCACGACCCATAAGGAGGATGATGAGAACGACAACGATGGCTACGACAACGACCACAATGATGAGTGCGATTCGCTTTCGTCCCCACATTGTACCATCGCTCCTACTATGCGTTTCGAATATATCAAGAACAAGCTAGCGACTCTTAGGATGAAGTCGGGCGACCACCGACAATGGCAGCGTGGCGATCTTCCGACACACGCATCACCCATTGCCTCGAGTTGCCATGAAACAAGCATTAAATAGGCCAGAGACTAGTCGTTCAGCTAGGGGGGAGGTTACGGAAAAATCCGATACTGCATCGACTGAGAAGAAGTTGTCGTCAGATTACTCTTTTGAGCTTCAAGTCTCGACCGAGAAACACCGATTCCAGCTCGCTGTGGTCATAATCTTCGGGTTCGTAGTTCTGCTCGGGATTGCGATGATCGGCGAATATGCCGATCCCCTGACTCTTTCTGGCATATTCAGTGCGTGGATTGTGGCGATAGTCGCTTTCTACTTCATACAACAAAACGCGGATCGCGCTCAGCAGCAGGCGGTTATCATCTCCGCCAAGTCTCAAGAAAAGGCGAGCAGCATGGCAGATGCCATCGAGGAAGAGACGGAGAGGATCAGGAAGGTCGCTGAGTCGAAGATCAAGGAGATCGAGGGGCAAATGGTGATGTACAAGAAGCTGGCGGAGAGCGCAACTTCTGATTTGGAGAAACTTCGCAAGAAGATTGGAGGATGATGATGAATGTCAGGCGGTGACGAAGAGAAAGAAGAGGACATGGACAAGAGGATTGCTGGGTACAAGGAGCAGCTGAGGAAGCTCGAGCAGGTGTCACAACGCGCCGCACACGAAGGAATCTGCGAGATCGAGGAAGTCACGCAGCAGGCTAGGCGGAAGATAAGGCGGCTCGAGAAGGCTTAGTTCATCTTCGATTGCCTTGAATGTGGTGTGACGAGGTACGGGAATGGTAGGGAGATTTCCCGGACTGCCGTGATCATTCCCGAGGGTACCATCATGGTCAATAGAGCGGGCAGAAAGGGTTTCCCTGCCGCTTAGGATAAGTCATCTCGGTCGGTCTTCCGGCCGTCGACCAATCATGCCAATTCCTTTAGGTTTTCCGACTGTCCCTCTGCTCATATGCAGGGAAACCCACTTCTCGCCTGACATCAGAGGATTCATCTATTCTGGGGCCCAGGCTATCACCAAGAGATGAAGCGGTTGTCTCGGGATAGAGTGTTTCGTTCATGATATCAGCGAGGAGCAAGCGGAAAGAGGCAACTGAAGGGATTTCTTCTTTCCTCGTTGAAGCCGTGTCTCATCAGTCGCCAGCATCCCCGCCGGAAGAATTAAGACTCTAGCGGGCGTAGTTGTTGCAGTGGCAAAGGGGGCGAGGAGTCGAAATGAGCGAGGAGGAGATCTTAGGGAATCTTAGGAATTCAGTTCTGACTTATGACCTGGATGGTGCCAAGAAGGCTGCCGAGGAAGCGATCAAGGCGAACGTGGATCCTCTCAAGGCAATTGAGAGGGGATTGGCGCCGGCGATAAGGGAGGTGGGGGAGCGATTTCACCGCTACGAGATCTTCCTTCCGCATGTGATCATCGCCGCGGACGTCATGGCGGCGGCCATGCAAATACTGGAGGCAGCTCTTCCGAGGGACAAGGTTCCGAAGAGGAAGGCGATTGTCATAGGCACTGTCGAGGGAGATATCCATGAAATCGGCAAGAACGTCGTCGCGATGATGCTGAAGGTCGCGGGCTTCGATGTGTACGACCTCGGCGTCGATGTCAAGGTGTCCTCCTTCATAGACAAGGCCCAGGCGCATGGTGCCGAGGTCATTGCGATGTCCTCGCTCATGACGACCTCCATGCCGAACATGGGGGACCTGATCGAGGACCTCCGCTCGACCAATCAGAGGGAGAAGTTCAGGGTGGTGGTAGGCGGCGGGCCGGTGACCCAGGGGTATGCGGAGAAGATCGGCAGCGACGGGTTCGGGAGGGACGGGGACGAGGCCGTCAAGGTAGTCAAGAAACTCGTAGGAGTTCAGTAGGGGGGAGATGATGATCGATCTCGTAGAGGTGGCGGAGCGCTCCCGGACGGGAGTCAAGATGGCCTCGAGGGACTGGGAGCTGGGGCTTTTCAGGAAGATACAGGAACTGCTCAAGGAGCACAAGCTGGATTTCTCGAAGGCAGAGGAGTTTATCAACACCGACAACAGCATGGCCGATGCCGCTTTTCAGGCCGCTGTCGACTTCATCGTGGATATGGGCGCGTACTGCATATCCACCGGACGGATCATAAGATTCAGCGAGGCCGAGGTCAAGGATGCGATTAAGGCCGCTCCAAAGCAAATCGTGATGGGCGAAGGCAAGGACGTTCGGATCTTCAAGCAGGGGAAGATCGAGGGCAGGGAGCCCCCGAACATCTGTCCCGGCCATCATGCCCCATTCACCGAGGATCTGGGGATGATGGTGGTCAAGAACTTTGCCCAGATCCCGAGGACGGATTTCTTGGAGGGGTTCAACTTCCCGGCGGTCGATGGAGTCGAGATACTCGGTCCTCCGCTCGAGGCCTACGCAAGCAGGAAGCAGGTGGCCTACTTGAGGGAGGGGATCAGGAGAGCTGGCAAGCCGGGCTTGGCGATCGTGTACTATCCAATATCGACGAGAGCGTCCTCATTCCTGTCCGTTCTCAGCCAGGAGTGCGGACTGAGGAGCACGGACGGCGTCCTCTTCACCCTTCTTCCCGACGTGAAGATCGAATATGACTATCTGACCTCTGCGATCATCTACGATCAGCATGGATTCTTCGGCGTCAACGGAGCATTCGGGATAGTCGGAGGATTCTGCGGCGGGCCCGATGGTGCTGCCGTTGAGTCGATCGCCAGGACGATCGTCGGCTGGATGGTGTACCATGACAAGATCCACTATCCAGGAGTGGAGCATATGCTGACCCTGACAGCGACGAAGTTGACTTTCCATCCAATCAACTATGCCCGGTCGGTGGTCTACCAGGCGCTCAACAGGAACTCGAATCACATATACATGGAATGGGACATCCCCTCCTCGGAGCTCTGCACCGAAGAGAACCTGTGGGAGTCGGCGGTCAGGAGCATCGAGGGAACGATCAACGGCGCCAACCTGTACGCGCACCGCGTGAGCCGGCCGAGGATGAACGCCGGTCAGACGCCGCTCGAGGCGGAGTTCATGATCGAGGTCTCGGACGCGACATTGAAAGCTGGACTGAAGAGGGGCGACGGCGGAGAGCTTCTGAAGAAGATGACAAAGCCTCTGGAAGGCAGGAACTCGGCGCCAGGCAAGACGATTCAGGAATGCTACGATCTCGTGCACCACAGGCCGAGCGCCGAATATGCCGCCATCTACGACAGAGTGAAGAAGGGCCTGACAGATCTGGGACTCGAGTTCGAGTGAGGCAATTTGAACTCCAAGGAGAGGTTCGAGGCAGCCCTGCGGCTGGAGGCGAAGGACAGAGTGCCTGCTGCCTGCCCGCTTCAGACTGGAACGATAGACCTGATGGAAGCGAGCGGCGCATACTGGCCCGATGCCCATCTGAATTCGGATAAGATGGCGAAACTGGCACTCGCTGCACATACAGTCGCCGACATCGAAAGCGTTCGAGTGCCGTTCCACAATGACTACGAAGCTGAGGCGATGGGCTGCTTTTTGGGAGGGTGGAAGAAGGAGAGCCAGCCTGTCAAAGTCGAGTTCGCCGTCAAGACTGTGGAGGACGTCGACAGGCTAGGGGTGCCCGATCCTCGAAAAGATGGCAAGATGCCGGTGGTGCTCAGGGCGGTCGAGATTCTGTCCGGGGAGGTCGGAGAGGATCTGCCCGTCATCGCCGCGGTCTGCGCCCCCTTCGAGCTGGCGGTCAGGGTGAGGGGCATGACCGAGGTCATGAGAGATCTCATGCTGCGACCCGAGATCCTGAGAAGAACAATGAAGATAGCGACCGAGACGGCGATAGAGTACGGAAAGGCGCTGACAGATTCTGGTGCCAGCGCCATAGCCCTGATTGATGGATCAGCCTCGACCCTTGGGCCACAGTTTTACGCCGCATACTGCTTGGGGCCCACGCGTGAGGCGGTCGAGAAGCTTGGCACATTGACTGTGCTGCATGTCTGCGCCGACACGAAACTCATCCTCAATGCCCTTGCCGACACACACGTCAATGGTCTGAGTATCGACACCGTCGTCGACATCGCACTGGCCAAGGAAGCCATCGGGGACAGGGTTGCTATCATAGGCAACGTCGACATCACCGACACGCTCTGGTGCAGATCGCCCGAGAAGGTCGAGAAGGAGGCGAGGGAGTGCATAGGGAAAGGAGTTGACGTCCTGGCGCCTGGGTGTGGCTTCTCGCCGCTGACTCCATTGGAGAACATGAGGGCCCTGGCCAGAGCATCGCGAACGAGCTGAGGCCAATTCCTCAATGGTGTCTTGCCAATCCCAGGATATGCAGGCGTTCTGTCGGAAGAAGAGGGGGGGCTCCTAGGTGTTCAAGTGATGTCCTCGTTGTGGTCGACTTTCTTGCTGTTCGGCGGTTCTGACGGCTGATGGAAGGAAGCGATCTGTTCGCCATCACGAGCGGGCCGGAACTCGACCCAGTTGTCGACGATCCGGTGGAGGCAGATGCCAGCGTCAGGAAATTGGAGAGATGTGATATTGACACAGTCTATCCTGGTCACGGAAAGCCCTCTCCAATCGCAATCTCCTGTGGCTAAAAGCTAATAGATGCCGAACTCCATGATTCATGAAGGGAATAGAAGATGAGAAAGAACCGTTTTGTCGGAACTTGGAGGCTCGTATCTGCTGAGTCCCGGACTGCAGATGGCCAAATCGCCTATCCCTGGGGCAGGGATGCTCGGGGATATGTCATCTACAGCACAGATGGATTCATGATGGCGGCCATCATGAACGGCGACCGTCCCCATATTGCCTCTGGAGACCTCAGGGGGGGAACCATCGAGGAAAAGGCTGCCGCCTCCGATACCTTTCTTTCCTATGGTGGAAAGTACGAGGTCAAGGGAGATCGAGTGATCCATCACGTCGAGGTCAGCTCCTACCCCAATTGGACGGGCGTCGACCAAGAGCGATTCTTTGAATTTTCCGATGACAGACTCGAATTGCGGTCACCTCCAATCCTGTTTCGCGGTAGGCCACAGGCTGGTCATATGATCTGGCAACGCGTCTCGGCAGACTGACATTCCGCTGGAGGATTTGGAACAGAGTGCTACCCAGCCATCTTCAATCCGATGGACTGAGATGGATGCTCAATCCGACAATCTCTGTGGTGATTCGCCTGATACATCATCTGGTGTCCAGTCCATCAGACAATTCCTGGCGGAAAGGAATCAGTCGGGAGCCGTGGGAACGGATTTCCCAATGCCTCATAAGATGATCAGTATTGAGATTGCCACGTACACTGGCCCTCCGAACATGATGGTGGATGGTCCTACAATGTCTGCTTCCAAATCCTCACGACCTGGAACAACCTGATCGATGCCTACTATCACCACAACCGCGACGGTGAGTATTCCATCTGACAGGCCGAACATTCTAAAGATCTTGACAAGTAGGTCCTCATCACCTCGTCATGATCGGCAATCATTCTTTGATATCGCTCATTTCCGTCTCTTGCGGAGGACCAATGCTGAGCCGGAGGATGATGTTTGTGTGGTATCTAACCGATCGATTCTCTGGCTCGTTTGATGGAGTATTGATTGGAAATGATCGAGTCGAATGAAGGGCCTCGTCCGTCAATTGGCCGGACCGGATTGATCCGCTAATGGCCTGATTCGAGCGTATCGCCCTTGACACCTATGACTACTTCCCGGACTGGAATCTTCGCGCCAGAGGACCTCAGAGCTTCCTCGACGATCTTCCACAGACCGAAGCAGCAAGGCACCTCCATATGGACGACCGAGAGGCCCTTGATTCCGCCGCTCCTGGCCATCCCGGACAGCTTCCTCGCGTACAGTCT
>DYTM01000046.1:0-1589 GCA_020725985.1 Methanomassiliicoccus sp. | reverse complement strand
GGTGTCGTCGAACTTCGGGCAGCCCATCACGACAGCTTTTCCCTTGAGGAATCTCTCATGAAGGTTCGGGCAGGCGACGGCCGCGCAGTCTGCCAGTACGACCAGCTCCTTCCCCTTGAGGAAGGGGGCGGTCTCGGGGACCAGCAACAACTGGATCGGCCAGTGACCGAGAAGTGATATTCTTTCCTTTGTCCTCGATTGACCTCGTTCTTCGAGTAGCTGCACTCTCGTCGATGGGCAACCCACTGCTTCATCTAGGTGAGGTCCTTCGTGACTCGCCCGCTCGTCCAGATGCTGCTCGACCGCCAGCTCGTCGAACTCCTCCACGTCCCTCTCGACAATTCTCAGAGCACCTTCAGGGCATTCGCCGATGCAGGCGCCAAGGCCGTCGCAGAACCTGTTGCTGACGACCTTGGCCTTCCCGTTCACGATATCGAGGGCGCCCTCGGCGCATGCCGTCACGCACTGCCCGCATCCCGTGCAGAGGTCCTCGTCGATCTCGATGACTTTTCTGAGCGCCAATTCCAACTCACCCTTTTAGCATCGCCTTCAGGTCTTCCTCTGGGTTGCCGAGCGGCATGAGATTGAACTTCTCTTGAAGCGTCTTCAGGTTGTTCGGGGTCACGAACGCCGGCAGCGATGGTCCAATCCTGACATTCTTGACGTCCAACGCAAGAAGCGTCAGGAGGATCGCGACGGCCTTCTGCTCGAACCATGAGAGGACGATGGACAACGGGAGATCGTTCACGCTGCAGTTGAACGCCTTCGAGAGGGCCACAGCCAGCTGGATCGCCGAGTACGCGTTGTTGCACTGACCCATGTCCAGGAGCCTCGGTATTCCGTCAATCGTCCCGAAATCCTTGTCGTTGAACCTGTACTTGCCGCATGCGAGGGTGAGGATGACACAGTCGTTCGGGACTTTCTCGGCTAGCTCGGTGTAGTAGTTCCTGCCGGGGGTCGCGCCGTCGCATCCTCCGATGAGGAAGAAATGCCTGATCTTTCCGGACTTCACGGCCTCGATGATCTTCGGGGCCAGGGCGAGGACGGTCTTGTGATGGAATCCCGTTTCGAGTTCCTTTCCCGGCCTCTCTGGTAGGTCTCCGATCTCCTTGGCCATGTTTATGATTGAAGAGAAATCGTTCCTCTCCGGAATGTGCTTCACGCCGGTGATCGCCGTGATGCCCGTGGTGAAGAGCCGCTCCCTGTACTTGTCCGGGGGAATGAGAACGCAGTTGGTCGTTGCCAGTATCGGGCCCCCGAATTCTCGGAACTCGGTTCTTTGCTTCTGCCAGGCGCCTCCCCAGTTACCAGCGAGATGAGGATACTTCTTCAGCTCGGGGTAGCCGTGGGCCGGAAGCATTTCCTCATGAGTGTAGAAGTTGATCTCCGTTCCCTCCGTCTGCTTCAGCAGCTCCTCCAGGTCGAGTAGGTCGTGCCCGGTGACCAGGATGCCGGGTCCCTTTCTCGTGCCGGTCGCCACCCTCGTCGGCACCGGGACTCCGAAATGCTCGGTGTTCCCCTCATCCAGGATCTCCATCGCTTTGAGGTTCATCATTCCGGCCTTGAGAACGAGGTTCCAGTGATCCTCA
>DYTM01000045.1 GCA_020725985.1 Methanomassiliicoccus sp. | reverse complement strand
GACCTATGAGTTTCTTCCGACTCGACTTGTTAACCTAGCCGACATCGGTTGCCTTGAGGCCCTTCGAATTGTCTTCATTAGTTGAGACCTCTGAGATTGATGCAGACGCTTGGATCGTCAACGCGACTCTCTTCATATTCATCCTGGAGTGCCAAATTCCTGTATCGTGGAGCTGCAACTGTGATGGAGACTCTAGCTATTTATCTTCGAAAACGCCTGGTGATTCGGACAATATGAGAAGGAAGCTGCTTCTGGTGGGGACTGCGGCGATCGTTGCGGTCATTGCCCTAACAATGTTGTTTCACTCAAGTCTGAGCCAGCCCCCCCGGGCCCCGTATGCAGAATTCTCGAGTGTCACAACTGTTTCGCCATATTCAATCAGGGCAACGTTCGGTGAAGCCGACAGTGGAATTGACATCATGGAGTGTAAGATTATCATTCACTTGAATGACACATACGTTGGCACATACCCGTTCGATCCAAACGGAACAGGAGATGTGAACGAATTGTTGGATGGCGCCAACTACTCGATATCTTTCGTCGAGTTCGATGAGAATGGAATGGTTGATCTTGGAGATGCTGTCTATGTTGAGTATTCCAAGGGAGTGCTGCCATCGTCAGAGTACCGGGTCTACTTTCTGTGGCGGGGTCAGGTAGTTTGATCTGAGAGTGTCCAGACCTAGGGCCCATTCTGTTGCGCTTGACATCTCGACGCGTTAGTTCAATGATTCCCCGGATGTTCCGAGGAAATCCCTTCTTGATCCTTCTTATTGTGACCTTGCCATTCTGGTTTAGGCATCGCTCCCATACCGCTAGAGGGTGAGACTCAATTCCTTCTTTTCCCTGAGGATCTCAGACCCCTCTTCTTGACCTTCGCCCCGTTCTCCTCTATTCTCGCCATCACCATCTTCTTGACAAGGGAGGCCGGAAGCGACTCACCGGCATAGAACCGCACAGTCCCCGTCGCAGTATCGAAGGACTTCAGTTCTTCTCTGAAGGCACGCATGACAGCTGGACTCATGACGAAGAAGCTGCAGTGGTCCTTGAAGGCCGCGAAGGCGACAAGTGGACCATTGTGATAGAACATTGGCATACGATAGCTTATCTTCTCGACCGCCTCGGGTGCGGCGGCCTTGATTGTCCTGCGAAGGTCCTCGAGAACCCGACGTGACTTCCCCGAAACCGACTCGAGGTACTCGTCAACATCTTTTGCAGGGGCCGCTTCCGTCGTTCTCTTCATGATCGTGCCTTTCGGACCGCCATGTATAAGAATCCTATTCTTCGATGGACTCGAGAAGGAACGATCCTCGTCGGAGTGCCTTCAGGAGATCCGGCTTCCGTTCCTGTCGTCCGTCCCCGTCTGGGTCGACGCCGAGGGAGAGTTCCTCAGCGACACCGAGGAGAAAGACAACCACTCCTGACAACGCGCCTTCTCACTTCTTCAGGATCGCCCTGGTCTCGAGAGTCATCTCCGCCTGCTGTTCCTCATGCCGCTTCTCGATTTCTCCCAGCCCCTTGACCTCCTCGAGGAAGAAGACGACGTAAGAGGAGGTGCCCTCGATGACGAGCAAAGCGACCTTATCCCTTGCCTTCACCTCGTGATTCTCGAGGCTCGCCTGAAAACTGACGAAGCCTTTCAGGTTGGGGGGCACGCTCTCTGCGACAGTAATCGAGACCAGATGTGCCTTGTACAACCGGGCACCTCAGAGCTTGACCGGGACGACGTGCGCTTCCAGACCCATGTGCTCCTTCGGCAGTCCGAACGCAAGACCGTAGAGCTGGGCCATGTGGATGACCGGGATGTCGTATCCGGGCACGTCCTTCTGCGTCCTGTCGTACTGGAGGTGGCAGAAGGGGCACACATCGATGATGAACTGCGCGCCGGCCTTCTTCACGTTGGCCAGCTTCTCCTCGGTCATCTTCATCGCGATGTCGTTCGCCCTCGTCCTCAGTCCGCCCCCGGCGCCGCAGCACATCATCTTGTCGCGGTAGTTGACGCTCTTCGGCCCGACCGCCTCCACGAGTTCGTCCAGGATGCTCGGCCTTTCGGGATCGTCGAGCTGCTTTATCTTCGAGGGCTTGGCGAAGTGGCAGCCGTAGTGGACGGCGACCTTGTACTGCAACGGGTTGACCACTTTAGACTTGATCTTCTCTATCCCGATGTCCTTGTGGAGCACGTCCGCGAAATGCCTCACCTTGATCTTTCCCCCGTTGTACTCGAGGCCGACCTCCTTGAGGATCTTGTTGACCTCCTTGACCTTCGCCGGGTCCTCGTGCAGGATGTGGGCGGCGTCGAAGAGAGAGCCGAAGCAGCCGTTGCATATCGTGATTATGTCCAGACCCTTCTTCTCGGCGAGGGCGAGGTTTCGGGCAGCCAGGGCGAGCCAGGTCGTTTGATCGAAAGACCTTATCACGCCCGGCGCGGGGCAGCATCCCGCCCCCTCCAGGTCGACGAGGTCCACGTCGAGGGCCTTGAAGACCTCTCTCGTCGCCTTCTCTATGCCCGGATACCTGAGCGGGGCGATGCAGCCGAGGAAGAGCGCGTACTTGTCGGTCATCTACTTCCCCCCAATGATCTTGTCGAAGCCCGTGATCTTCATGATCTTCTTCCAATCCTCGAGCGCCTTCGCGTCGCCGAGGACAGTCGGAGGCTGCTCCGATAGACCGAGCTTCTTCCTCATCCCCTTGTAGTCATCCGTGAGCGGTATGGTGTGGCCGGTGTTCATCATGGACGACGCTGTCTTCTTGTGGGTGTCGGCCATGTACCCTTCCTTGACCGCGAAGTTCCTCAGAATCATGATGATGTCGGTGATGTCGACCTGTCTCGGACACCTTTCCACGCAGGTGTAGCAGGTGGTGCACATCCACAGGTCATCGAAGGGAAGAATGTCCTCCTTGAGGCCGAGCTGGGCCTTCCGTATCAGCTTTCTCGTCCTGAATGCCGTCTGCCTTCCAGATGGGCAGCTGGCAGTGCAGGTGCCGCACTGGTAGCATAGGTTCAGCGTCTTCCCGCCGGACTTGATGATCAGGTCCGTGAACTGGGGGTTAGGCTCCTTGACTGTTGCCATGGTTTCGCCTCGGCGGGAAACCCCCTTGCGGCTATTTAAGCGTATACCGAGGAGGGGCCTTGTGTTACCTCTAAAGGTAAAACCACATCAGAGCAACCGGTGCCTCCTTAGCTCCCGAATGAGCCTGGAGACCTCCCCGTCCTCTTTCCTGTAGACGGCGAGGATCTTGTGGCGGAGGAGCCTCGGCTCGGTCGCGCTCCGCATTCTGATACCCTTCCTTGAAAGCAGACTCTGGTTCACGAAGAAGCTGAGATTGGAGTCCAGAAGGGCGGGGAGGTGCCTCACCACGCCCTTGACCTTGTGCCTCACCCCCCTGCTCTCGAGATCCCTGAACCCGATCCGTTGCGCGCCATACTTGAACCGGAGGTAGTTGCTGCCACGATCGACGTGAACGAGATCGTCCTCGGCGACCTCCTCCCAATACACCCCTTCCAGGTCGTAGACATAGAGCGGATCGTCAAGGACGACGAGGTCCATCAGACCGGCCTGGAGGTCCCTCAGGTTCCTCTCGTCATCGGAGATGATGAGATCGTACCTGCCGACCCTGTCAATCTTCGAGAGCACTGACAGGAGGAGATCCTCCGTCACAATGCTCCCGCCGACGACGGTCGTGTCGCCCCTCTTCATCCTCGCCCGGAGGGCAAGGTACTCGAACACGATCACTCCTCCCTCGGGCGTGAGCTTGGTCCCGAGGGGGGAGGTGATGAGCATCCTCGTACCCACCCTCTCCTCGACTTTCCTCAGGTATCTGTGGAGGACTGGCGTTGAAATCCTCAGGCGCTCCGCCGCCCTCTTCTGACTTCCTTCCTCGTGGACTGCCCTGAGAACCTCGAGGTGGTGAAGGCTTATCGGTTCGCCATTGACGATGAGGGATATCGACGGCTCGATCTCCACGCCCAGGGATTGGACGGCGCGGTATATCTACCTTGAGCGTTGACACGCTGCAGAACGGGAATCAGTTCCAGGAGGAGATGCCGCAAAGGTTTTTGAACCACCGACGGCATCGGAAGGGCGCGATGACTCCACGCATTCTCGTCCTCGGCATCGGAAGCCCGATCGTCACTGACGACTCGATCGGCCTCAGGGTGGCGGATCGGGTGGCCTCGCTCGGGATCGAAGGAGTCGACGTCAGAGAGGCCAGCACGAGCGGGCTGGACCTGATCGAGGTCATGATGGATCACGAAGTGGCTATCATCGTCGACGCGATCATCACCTCTTCAAAACCGCCTGGCTCGGTCTTCCTTCTCTCGGAGGAAAGCTTCACCGAGTCCGTCCATGGCACGAATCCCCACGACGTCAACATCGCCACGGCAATCGAGCTCGGCAGGAGGCTCGAGCCCGAGAGGATGCCGAAGAAGATGCACTTCGTGGCAATCGAGGTGATCGACACCAAGACTATCAGCGACAGCATGTCCCCCGAGGTGGAGAAGGCCCTTCCGAAGGCAGTGGATACTGTGGTGGAGATCATCAAGATGGCGAAGGTATCAGATTCCTGACAGGGGGCATTTCGGCCGGAGGCCTCGACGCTATTTCCCGGGATTGAAGAGCCTAGAAATCGATGCCTTCCAGGTTCTCCTTGTCCTTCTCGCCATTCTCACTCGGACCGTGAACCGCGACGCAGAGCCGCCCCCGGTCCATGATTCTTCTGGCAACTGCTACGATGTCTTCCTCTTTCACCCTTTCGAGATCCGCAAGGATCTCGGCCTCGGTCGGCACCTTTCCGGTGAGAACATAGAACTCGCCGAGGTGGAATATCCTCGAATCAGTGGATTCGAGCCTTCTGACCAGAATGCCCTCTATCAGTCTCCTCGCTCTCGTCAGTTCTCCCTTCTCGAGTCCGTCCCTCTTGACCTTGTTGATCTCTGACGCCACGGTCCGGACGACGGTATCGGCCGTCGAGGACTTCGATGAGAAGAAGATGCCGAGGAATCCGCAATCGCTGTAAGGCTGGGACATTGTATAGATCGAGTAGGCGAGGCCCATGTCCTCCCTCACCTTCTGGTACAGCCTCGAGCTCGTGCCTG
Organism: Methanomassiliicoccus sp.; assembly: GCA_020725985.1. Lineage (GTDB taxonomy): Archaea > Thermoplasmatota > Thermoplasmata > Methanomassiliicoccales > JACIVX01 > DYTM01. The sequence continues at coordinate 3,901 of DYTM01000045.1, read as the reverse complement.
CCCCGAGGATGGCACTGAGCAGCGTCTGGGCGTATCTGTCAGGATCCCCGGCGCTCACCCCCGGAAATCCCATGCCCACATAGGTCTGGTCCCCCTCCCGGTGAAAGAACTCAAAGCCAGACCGGGAGGCGGGAGCTTCCCTGCCGTTGCGCGTCCCGGCACTTCCCAACGCATCAAGATTGTCCGATGCCCAGGTCTCGATCCGGCCGGGTGCGATATTCCCGCTCGCCGCGACGACCAGGTTCGGAGGCCTGTAGGAGCTTTCGAAGAACGATCGGAGGTGAGTTTCGGTGAGGGGATTGACACCGTCGAGTTCCCCCGTCTCGGAGAACGCCATCGGGTGGCCGTTCCAGAGCGCGCGCGTGAAAAGATAGTGAATGTAATCGTTCGGATCATCCTTCAACATTCTGATCTCCTCGGCAACGACGTTCTTCTCGATCTCTACGGCGCGGGGGTCGATGAGCGGGTTCGTCATCATGTCCGCGAGGATGCTCTCGCCTGTGCCGATGGTCTTGTCCAGAGTGACGGTGTAGTAGCAGGTCGTCTCCTTTCCAGTGTATCCGTTGAGCTCGCCGCCGGCGGATTCGATCAGCACCGACGCCTCCCTGGAGGTCATACGCCTGGTACCCTTGAACATGATATGTTCGAGCAGATGCGCCAGACCCTCCTGTCCCCGGGGCTCGTCCCTCGATCCGACGGACACGTAGACCGAGAGCGCGACGGACCTCGAGTATGGGAGCTCTTCCACAATCACAGGAATCCCCGCAGGGGTTCTCGTCAGCGATATCCTCTGTCCCTTCAACGAATGAGGGAGAACGGGCCTCGGCCTTTAGTTCTTTCGAAGGTGAGCCCAACCCGGTAGGACGCGCAGTTTCATTGCACAACGGCAATTCCCTGGACCCCTGGTGGGGGATTTCTGGTCTCCTGGGTCCAGGCAGAAATGGTAAGGGTTAAGTATGCTCCCCCTCCTTAGCAGATTCACGGAGGGGTGGCATGGAATCAGACCCGTTCATCAACGAGTACAAGTACGGAAAATACCCGAAGGCCATGGCGGTGATCGGCTTCCCGAGCGTCGGCCTCGTCGGGTCGATCGCGGCGAACTTCGTCGCGAGGACGTTGCACCTCGAGAGGGTCGCCACCATGATTTCGAAGGACTTCCCGCCGTACACGATCGTACACGACGGGATTCCTTCGTCTCCCGTGAGAATCTACGCAGGGGAAAGGGCATGCGATGACGGTATCCGATGCGATCAGCTCGTCGTCTTCATGTCGGAGTTCATGCCGCGGCCGGACCTGATCAAGCCGGTCGTCGACAAACTGCTGGAGTGGTGCAGCGAGAAGGAGATCGGGACGATACTGACCCTCGAGGGGATCAACGTGGGGGAGATGCCTGACGATGCGCCGATCTACGGAGTGGCGAGCACCCCGAAGACCCGGGCGATGTTCGAGAACTACGGCGTCAAGGAGATGAAGGAGGGAATGGTCTCCGGGATCTCGGGGGTGCTCTTGTTCGAAGGAGAGCGCCTCGGGATCGACGTCATCTGCCTGCTTGGACCGGCGAGACTCGACTATCCGGACGCGAGGGGCGCGGCGAGGCTTCTTGAGATCGTCGCTAAGATGCTTCCGGAGTTGAAGCTTGATCCCGAGCCGTTGTACAAGGAGGCGGAGCAGATCGAGCAGCAGATGAAGGCGGCGCTGGACAGCGTGCGGCAGCCGAAGAAGCTGGCGGACGAGTCGGTCATCTACGGGTGATGCCTGAGCGCCTCGATCCGGGAATCTACACGACTGGTCTTGGACCGTGCGACCAAGTGTTAAATAATCAGCAGCCGATACATCTGGTATCCCCATGGAAAAGAGGAGGTTCATCCGAAAGATCTGCCTTCTGGGCGAGGGCGGCGTCGGAAAGACAAGCTTGGTGAGGAGGTACGTTCACGACTTCTTCAGCGACGAGTACCTCGTCAGCTTCGGCACCAAGGTGACGAAGAAGGTCCTCGACCTGGAGGATGTTGAGCTTACGCTGATGATCTGGGACATTCTCGGGCAGAAGGCTCACAAGTCCCTTCATCATGCGTACTACAAAGGGGCGAACGGCGCGCTCCTGGTCTGCGATGTCACAAGGGAGGAGACGGTGAGGAGCATTCTCGAGTGGAAGGACGACTTCGTCTCCATAGCTGGCAGCGTCCCGGTGATCGCGCTCGCCAACAAGAATGACCTGGAGCCGAAGATCCCGAGGGAGGTCCTGGCGGTGGTCTCCGACTCCCTCGGAGGGGACCTCGTCATGACGAGCGCAAAGACTGGTGAGGGCGTCCAGGAGGCGTTCCTGCGACTGAGCAGACTGATGATGGAGGAAAGACAATGAAGCCTTTCTATGTCATGCCTGGTACGGCCCTCCTCGACCTGAGGGAGGAGCTGGAGCTTCTGGAGGGCGACTCCGCGGCCGAGACCCTCGAGAGATTCGGATTCAGGGCGGGAATGGGCATGGTCAGATCGCTCGAGGTGGAGGCAAATGACTTCGAGGAGTTTTCCGAGATGCTCCCCCAGCTCTGGTCCGAGACGGGGCTGAGCAGGATCGTCATGGAGGAGATCACCGAGAAGGAGATGGTGATCACCTTCGAGGAGTCGGTCGAGGCCTCCCACGGGAGGAGGTGCGACTTCACGAGGGGCTATCTGAGCGGCATCGCCTCGGGGCTGCTGAAGAAGAGGTACAAGGCGACCGAGAGGGAGTGCATCTCTGAGGGGAAGGCCTCCTGCGTTCACGTGCTCACCCCGGCAGATGAGCTCATTCAGCCCCCAAGGAAGGAGACCGAGGTGACGGCGGGCAAGTACGAGCTCGAGGAAGGCTACTCCTACCTCATCGAGTCTGAGCAGCCGTCGGTGGCATTCGAGATATTCATCGACCATATCGCCCACGGAAGAGAGGCGATGTGCATCGTGAGGGAGTACCCCGAGAAGCTGAAGGAGCAGTACGACATCAGCGGCTCCACGGCCCTCTGGCTCTCCTATGACCGCGACGTCAAGTACGCGAGGGAGCCGACGAACATCCCTCTCATATACAGCGAGATCAAGAACTTCCTCGACGCGGCGGATCACGGCATCGTTCTCATCTCAGGCCTCGAGTACATGGTAAGCCAGAGCACATTTGTCAAGGTGCTCAAGTTCATTCAGCTCCTCAACGAGAACGTGGCAGTGACAGGCTCGATCCTCCTCCTCCCCGTAAGCCCGCAGACGCTCAACCAAAGGGACGTGAAGATGCTCGAGAGGGAACTGCGCCTCTATCAGCTGGACGACTGAGCCAAAGCCAATGGGGAAATGCTTAAATTCCAGCTTGAGTAATACTTCGCTCAATGCAGATAATCCCAAAGAAGTTTTTCGTGACCTCAGGCTGCGCGGTCAGTAAGGTTTCTGATCTCAACGCTTTCGACGAGGCGCTCATCAAGGCAAAGATCGGCGAACAGAACATCGTGTCGGTCTCCTCGATACTTCCGGTCGGGGCGAAGCAGGTTCCGCAAAGGGCCCTTCCGATGGGAGCGATCACTCATTGCGTTCTTGCTCAGATGAGAGGCGGGGAGGGAGAGATGATCTCCGCCGGCATCGCCTACGGATTCAGAAAGGACGGGAAGGGCGGCTACGTGGCCGAGGGACACATGCACGGGACGAAGAGGGCCCTTCGAGAGGTGCTCGAGTGGAAGATGCACGAGATGGCGAAGCTGAGGGGAATCGAGTTCAAGTCCCTCCACTACAAGATCGAGGAGCTCTCAGTCCCGATGGACCACTACGGCGCGTGCATCGGGGCGCTGGTTTTCGTCGAGTACTGATGTTCGGCGTCATAGTCTGCCCCAAGTGCAACCGGGCAAGAGGTGTGAAGCTTTCGGCTTCTGAGGCGCGTTGTCCCGGCTGCGGG
>DYTM01000269.1 GCA_020725985.1 Methanomassiliicoccus sp. | reverse complement strand
CAGCGAGCAGGACCGCCTACCGGAAGGGGTTCTACCCCGAAATGCCAGGCGTCCTTCACGTTCCATACGCATACTGCTATCGCTGCCCGTACAAGATGACCTATCCCGAGTGCGACGTGTATTGCGCGAAAGCAATCGACGAGATGTACCTTCAGAAGTTCATCCCGCCGGAGGAGGTCGCAGCGGTATTCGTCGAGCCGATCCAGGGAGAGGGAGGCTACATCGTTCCCCCGGTCGCCTGGACGAAGGAAATCAAGAGGATATGCGAGAAGTACGGCATCCTCTTCGTTGCGGACGAGGTCCAGTCGGGGTTCGGGAGGACCGGTAAGTGGTTCGCCATCGAGAACTTCGATGTTGTTCCGGACATCATGGTTGTCGCGAAGGGGATTGCGTCGGGAATGCCGATGAGCGCCTGCATATTCAACGAGAAGTACGACATCAAACAGCCGGGCGCCCACGCCACGACCTTCGGCGGGAACCCCGTGACCTGCGCCGCCGCCCTCGCAACGATCGAGGCGATGAAGGAGGAGAAGATGCTCGAGAATGCCTCCAAGCAGGGCGCGTACCTGAGGAAGAGGCTCGAGGAGATGAAGGCGAAGTACGAGATCGTCGGCGATGTTCGCGGGATCGGCCTGATGACCGCGATAGAGATAGTCAAGGACAAGGAGGCGAAGACTCCCGCCCCGGACGAGCGGAACAAGATATGCATGGACGCGATGAAGCGCGGCCTTCTCGTGTTGTTCTGCGGGCCGAGCAGCATCCGCATCATTCCGGCGCTGAATGTCACCCGTGCTCAGATCGACACGGCGATGGAGATGCTCGACCGCGAGATCAAGGCGAACTGCCCTAGGTGAAGCGAACGACCCGGGCTGAGGCTCGCCCTCAGCTCTATTCCTTTTCCATTTTCCTTTGACTCATTCGTTCGTAACGGCTATTGCCGTTCTTCCGGTGGAATACCGTCCTTCGTCCAGCCCCTCGCCACGTAGTAGTCGTCGAGCATCCTCTCGAAGTCAGCTTTGACGACGACGTGAGTCTTCGACGATCCGTCCGCGAAGGGCGTGTCGTGGAACATCTTCGGAAGGGCGTCGTCCTTCCGGCTGATGCCCTCCCTCACGCTGAAGAGCCGCGCCCTGTCGATCGCCCTTGCCCCCGCGGCCTTCATTTCCTCCGAGGTGAATGGGATGCCGGTCGCGTACGCATAGAGATTCGCTAGATCCTCCCATTCGTACATGTCCCTGACGAAGCAGCACAGGACCGCGGAGTCTATTATGGCCATCTTGTCCTCCAGTCCTTTGACGTAGGCCGCCTTGCCCGTGACCATGAACCTGTCCGAGACGCCTCTTTCCTCGTACGCGTACACGG